>DASUXE010000381.1:0-2325 GCA_036378075.1 Gammaproteobacteria bacterium | reverse complement strand
GCTCGCGCGGCTTCTTGTACGAGCCGTACATTACGCCGCGAAACATGTGCAGGTACACCACCACGAAGAACATGGATGCGCCGACCGAGTGCATGTAGCGGATCAGCCAGCCCCAGTTCACGTCGCGCATGATGTACTCGACCGAGGCGAACGCCTCCATGGCCGAGGGCTTGTAGTTCATCGCAAGGAAGATGCCGGTGAGGATCTGATTGACCAGCACCAGCAGCGCGATGGAGCCGAAGAAATACCAGAAATTGAAGTTCTTGGGTGCGTAGTACTCGGCGACCTGTTCGTTCCAGAACTTGGTCATCGGGAATCGCGCGTCAATCCAGTCACGCAGACAGGCGAGCCAGCCGCTCACCACGTCGAGGAAATCGCGTTTTTCGCTTTCCGTCGTCATCAGGCAGCCCTCTCATCTTCGCCGACCCGGATCAGGGTGTCGGACACAAACCGGTATGGCGGAACCTGCAAATTGAGCGGTGCCGGCACGTTCTTGAACACACGGCCCGCGAGGTCGTATTTGGACCCGTGGCAGGGGCAGTGGAAGCCGCCGGGCCAGTCGGCGCCCAGCTCCGGATCGTCGGGTTGCGGCTTGTAAAGCGGCGAGCAGCCCAGATGGGTGCAGATACCAATTACCACGAACAGATGCGGCTTGATCGAGCGCCACTCGTTCTTGCAGTAGGCCGGCTGCTGCGCTTCGTCGGAATCCGGATCGCGCAGGCGCGGATCGACCTTGGGCAGTTCGTCCAGCGCCGGTTGCGGGCGCTGCACCACCCAGGTGGGCTTGCCGCGCCACTTGACCTTGACCAGTGCGCCCGGTTCAATCTTGCTGATGTCGATGTCCACCGGACCGCCCAGTGCCTTGGCGCGTGCGCTCGGCTCCATGGACGACACGAACGGTGTCGCGACCATCACCGCGCCCACGGCACCTGTCACCACGGTCGCGACAGTCAGGAAATGACGCCGGTTCTTGTCAATCTCTTCGCTGCTCATTTAACCCCTCTCCTGACGGTCCAAAACGCAATATCGCGAGCCTGCAAGCCCGCGCGGCCAATCAACCGGACGGAAAAAATACACAGAGTGCGGCATTATACACAGCGCCTCCAAAAAGCCGCCAGTCTGGGCAGCTCCGGCTGACGGGGGGGCAAGGGCATGCTAGCGTATGCCCGATGAATACCCTGCCCCGCCTGCTCTGGTTCCTGCTGCGCGCCGTGGTGCTCGGCCTTGCAATCGCGTTTCTGGTGGTCTGGTTCCGGCCCGGCTTGCTGGCTCGCCACGGTAGTAGCGGCGCGGGCGTTGATTCCTACGCCCAGGCGGTCAACACCTCGTCAGCCTCGGTGGTCAACGTACACAGCGCCCGGCGGGTGCGTCAGCAGACGCCCAACCCGCTCTCCGAAGATCCGTTCTGGCAAAGGTATTTCGGCAAGCAATTCGGTGCCGCACCGCAAAATCGTCTTGAATCCAGCCTGGGTTCCGGCGTGATCGTCAGCAGCGACGGATACATCCTCACCAACTACCATGTCATCAGCGGGGCGGATGCCATCCAGGTCGGCGTGCAGGACGGCCGTTCGGCTGCGGCCCATATCGTGGGCGTGGATCCGGACACCGATCTGGCATTGCTCAAGGTGGACCTGCCAAATCTGAAACCCATCGGACTGGGCCGCTCGGACGATCTGCATGTCGGCGACGTGGTGCTGGCGATCGGTGATCCGTACGGCGTCGGCCAGACTGTCACCCAGGGCATCGTCAGCGCCATGGGGCGCAGTCAACTCGGCCTGTCCACCTTCGAGAATTTCATTCAGACCGACGCCGCCATCAATCCGGGCAATTCCGGCGGTGCGCTGGTCAATGCCAGCGGCCAGCTGGTCGGCATCAATACCGCGCTGTTCTCGACCACCGGCGGTTCCACCGGCATCGGTTTCGCGATCCCCGTGAATCTGGCGCGCGGCGTGATGAAACAACTGATCGAATACGGCCGCGTGATGCGTGGTTATCTCGGTGTCGAACCGCAGGACATCACGCCGGAGCTGGCACAGGCGTTCAAGCTCGACGACACCCACGGCTTCATCATTACCAGCCTGGGGGCCACCGGACCCGCCGCCAAAGCCGGACTGCAACCCGGCGACGCGATTGTGGCCATTGATGGAGAACCGGTGGAAAACAGCCGCGACGCGCTCAACCGCGTCGCCGGCAAAGCGCCCGGCACCGTGGCCACCCTCAAAGTGATCCGTCGCGGCAAGACATTTTCAGTCAAGGTGACCGTGGCCGAACGGCCGGTGCAGCGCAGCAGTTGATCGGATCAGTCGACGGTTGCCTTAAGCAGGC
>DASUXE010000380.1:0-4357 GCA_036378075.1 Gammaproteobacteria bacterium | reverse complement strand
CCGGTCATGCCGACATCGGCAAGCGTACGCTCGACAACTTCTGCAATGGCAGTGAATTTGATGCGCTCACCCAGGAACGCGGCAACCGCAATCTCGTTTGCAGCGTTCAACACTACCGGCGCGCTGCCGCCAGCTGCCGCCGCCTGCGTAGCGAGTCCAAGACAGGGAAACCGTTCGACATCCGGCGCTTCGAAATCCAGTCTGGCCAATGCAAACAAATCAAGCTGCTCCACGCCGGCATCAAGCCGTTCCGGCCAAGCCAGACCACAGGCAATCGGCGTACGCATATCAGGATTGCCCAGCTGGGCGAGCACTGAGCCATCTTCATATTCAACCAGCGAATGAATCACGCTCTGCGGATGCACAACGACTTCGACACGCTCGGGTGACGCACCAAACAACCAACAGGCTTCGATTACCTCAAGCCCCTTGTTCATCATGGTGGCAGAATCAACCGAAATCTTGCGCCCCATTACCCAATTGGGATGACTGCAAGCCTGCGCCGGAGTAACCGCATCCAGGCGTTCAAGCGGCCAGTTGCGAAATGGCCCGCCGGAAGCGGTCAACAGAATCCGCCGCACACCACGCGGCCATTCACCGCCCCGGTAGCCGGCCGGCATGCACTGGAAAACCGCGTTGTGTTCACTATCTATCGGTATCACCTCGGCGCCGTTATGCCTCACCTCGTCCATGAACAGGTGCCCGGCCATCACCAGCGCTTCCTTGTTCGCCAGCAGGACACGCTTGCCGGCACGTACCGCGGCAAGGGTCGGCAGCAATCCTGCGGCACCGACAATCGAAGCCATCACGCACTGCGCTTCCGGCATACGGGCCACGTCGGCCAACGCTGGTTCCCCGCCAATTACCTCAGTCGGTAAACCTGCATCCTTGACCAGTCTTGTCAAACGTTTTGCCGCGGCCTCTTCCACCATGACCGCAACTTTTGGCTGATGCTCCACGCATTGACGGAACAATCCATCGACATCGCTGTACGCGGTAAGCGCGACCACCTTGAACCGGGTTCGGTGCCTGCCCAGTACATCCAGGGTGTTCAGCCCGACACTGCCGGTTGAGCCAAGTACCGTTACGCCGATCACGTCAGCCACCCGGCAAGTTTCAATCCCAGCCAGAAAAACGGTGCTGCGGCCGTCAGACTGTCGACGCGATCCAGCACCCCTCCATGCCCCGGGATCAGACTGCCGCTGTCCTTCAGACCGGCCAGGCGCTTGAACAGGCTCTCGCTGAGATCACCAATAACCGACAGCCATCCGGTGGCTACACAGATCAGGATCAACATTGGCTGGGTGTGCGGCGTCAGCCACCACCAGCCACAGACCGCCACCAGCAGCGTCGCGAGCGTACCGCCCGCAACGCCTTCCCAGGTCTTGCCCGGGCTTACTTCGGGTGCGAGCTTGTGCCGGCCAAATCCCTTGCCGGCAAAATAGGCGCCAATGTCGGCGGCCCAGATAATGGCAAACAGCCACAACAACAAGGTGGGGCGGCTATCTGCGATCGACACCGCCGTAAACAATGCCGGGATCAGTGTCAGCCAGCCGCAAAGCGCCCGCACGGGTCGCGACATTGGGGCGTGCCAAAACGTGAGCCAGACCAGAATTGCAAACCACCAGACTGCTGCCAGTATTGCCAATGACCAAAGCACGCGTTCCCAGCCTGTCATGCGGCCGGCAACATACAGGAAGCCGCACAGCAACAGCGTCAGGCAAACATAACCGACACGACCTGGCCGGGTCGCATAACCCGACAATGACGCCCACTCGTATGCAGCGAGCGCCACAACCAGCAGCAAGGCTGCGGCAAGCCAGACAATCGGGGCAAACAGGATCACCGCCACCGCAATCGGCAACAGCGTCAGCGCCGTCAATATACGTTGCTTAAGCATGCCCGGCTCCCGGCAGCTGTTCCGGTGTCAGTCCGAAGCGGCGTTCACGTCCCGCAAACCAGGTCAACGCAGCATCCAGCGCACGATTGTCGAAGTCCGGCCACAACGTATCGCTGAAATACAGCTCCGTATAAGCAAGATTCCAGAGCAGGAAATTACTGATACGTTGTTCACCGCCGGTACGAATAAACAGGTCGGGATCAGGGCAATCACGCAGTGCCAGCGCTGCGCCAAGCGATTGCTCGTTGATGTCGTCGCTGCGGCGTTTCCCAGCCACAACCTCTTCTGCGAGTACACGCGCCGCATTGGCTATATCCCAGCGTCCGCCATAACCGACCGCAATATTGAGCAGCATACCCGGGTTGCTCCCGGTGAGTGCATGAGTCCGCTGCATCGCGTCGCGCAACCCGGCCGAAAATCCCGTCAGATCCCCAATGAAGCGCACCCGCACCTGATTGCTATGGAGTTTTTCAACTTCGCTTTGCAGCGCGTTCATGAACAGCTCCATGAGCCCGCTGACTTCGTTATCAGGGCGCCGCCAATTCTCGCTGCTGAACGCAAACAAGGTCAGCGCATTGACACCAAGTTCACCGCAACGTTCGATAATCCGTCGCGCCGCAGTCAAACCCGCCTTGTGCCCGGCGCCACGCGGAAGGTGGCGCCGTTTGGCCCAGCGGCCATTGCCATCCATGATGATGCAGATGTGAACGGGAAGATTTGTTGCGGCAGGTTTGGTCATGCAATCAGCATCCCGCCCTACGGGCATACACTTGAAATGACAATTTCAGACTTCGAGCAGTTCGGTTTCCTTGGTTGCCAGGATCTTGTCGATGTTGGCGATGTGCTGATCGGTGAGTTTCTGGATTTCATCCTGGGCACGACGCTCCTCGTCCTCGGTCACCTTTTTGTCCTTGAGAAGGTTCTTGAGTTCCGCATTCGAATCACGCCGCACATTGCGCACTGCAACCCGGGCGGCTTCCGCTTCCTGTTTGGCAACTTTGATGATTTCGCGCCGCCGCTCTTCGGTCAGCGCCGGCATGGGCACCCGGATCAGGGTACCGGAGGTGGCGGGCATCAAGCCGAGATCGGATGTCATGATCGCTTTCTCGATCACGGGCACCATCTGTTTTTCCCACGGTGTGATCGTCAACGTGCGGCTGTCCGCAGTCGACACATTGGCCACCTGATTGAGTGGCACATCATTGCCGTAATACGAAACCCGGATGTGATCGAGCAGACTGGTGTGCGCACGCCCCGTGCGCAGTTTCGACAAGGCATCCTTGAGCGATTCAGCGCTCTTCTGCATGCGCGTAGCCGCATCCTTCTTGACGTCATCAATCATGGTTGTTCTCCGTTATCTACCAGCGTACCGACGTCCTTGGCGCCCAGCACGATGCGCATCAAATCGCCGGCACGATTAAGGTCAAATACCCGCAACGGGATATTATTATCACGACACATCACGATGGCGGTGGCATCCATCACCATCAGTTTGTCGGTAAGTATCTGGTCAAAGGTCAGATGCGGATAGCGTTTCGCATTGGGATTTTTCTTGGGGTCCGCTGAATAGACACCGTCCACTTTGGTCGCTTTCAACAGCAACTCGGCCCCGACTTCGGTCGCACGTAACGCTGCCGCCGTATCGGTTGTAAAGAATGGATTGCCGGTACCTGCGGCAAAAATGCAGACGCGGCCTTTTTCAAGATGTCGCACCGCGCGGCGGCGGATATAGTCTTCCGATACCGCGTTGACGCTCATGCCGGACATGACCCGCACATAAACGCCCAAACGCTCCAGCGCATCCTGCAGCGCCAGGGCATTCATCAGGGTTGCCAGCATTCCCATGTGATCGGCGGTTACCCGGTCCATGCCCGAACCCGCCAGACCGGCCCCGCGAAAGATGTTGCCGCCGCCGATCACCACACCGATCTGTACGCCCAGATCGCGAACATCGCGTATTTCTTCCGCGACGCGCCGGATAACCACCGGGTCAATGCCGTAATCGGCGCTGCCCATGAGGGCTTCGCCACTCAGTTTGAGAAGGATGCGTCGATAAGCAGGCGTCTGGTTCGACATCTTTAAAATACGCTTGGCGGACGGTTGATATGCAGAGCCCCGCGAAGCGGGGCTCTCGGATTGCCGGATTGTACCGTAAACGACTCGCCGTCGTCCGTGGGCCGAAGCCCTCAGGCCTTGCCGGCCTGGGCCATGACCTCGGCGGCAAAGTCTTCCTGTTTCTTCTCGATGCCCTCACCCACTTCGAAACGGGTGAAGCGCAGGACCTTGGCACCGGCCTGCGACAGCAGTTTTTCGACTGTCATGTCGGGGTCCTTCACAAACGGCTGGCCCAGCAGCGTCACTTCGGCAAGATATTTCCGGATCCGGCCTTCCACCATCTTCTCGATGATCTCGGCCGGTTTGCCGCTTTCCGCTGACTGGGCACGAATGATTTCGCGT
>DASUXE010000379.1:0-4381 GCA_036378075.1 Gammaproteobacteria bacterium | reverse complement strand
GCCACATAGAAAAAGCTGCCGATTGCATCGCCCTTGTCGTTATCGATGACGAGGTTGCCGGCGGTGGCGGTGTATTTGACGGTTTCTCCGTTGATGGTGATGCTGTGCTGTGTAACTGAACTGGTTTCTTTCGGAACCGGCAGGGTCTCGGCTGCGCTTTGGGCAGTCTTGGCGACAGGTGCATCATCTGCGACAGCGACACTCATCGTGAGCAGCAGGCACAGGGGCGCGACATACAGGATTTTCTTCAGCATGGCTATGTCCGGGTTGGAGAGTTGAAAAAACCCGCGGCGGTTGCCGCGGGTTTGGTTCTGGATCGCTTAGTGATGAAGCGTCTGGTCGTAAAACTGCACCAGGTTGGCGTGTAGCTGCTTCAGAGCCGGGACATGCACATACATCATATGACCGGCATCGTAGTAGTTGAGCGAGATGTTGGCGCGCAGGTTCGCAGGCAGTCCCATGTGCTCCACCGTGTACTCGGTGGCGAAAAACGGCGTGGCGAGATCGTAGTAGCCGTTCTCGAACTGCACCTTGAGATGCGGGTTGTAACGGATCGCGTCAGCCAGATCCACCGCCACGTTGGTGTAGCCGGGCCAGCCGAAGTCGAAGAAGCCGTGCTTGTGCTTCCAGCTCCAGCTCTGGTTGACCTTGCCGTTCATGGGTTTGTAAGTCATGTCCTGGCCGAACTTGAGCGTGTCGCGGACATACTGATTCAGTGCGGCCACAAACGCGCCGCTGATGGCGTCACTCTGCGGATCGTTGAAGGCCCACTCGGCGAGCTGATCGGGTGCGCTGCCTGAAAAGCGGGAATCGAGCCGCCCGGTGACCAGACCGCGGCTACGCTGCAACTCGGCCATGAACTGGGCCAGCGACACCCGCAGACGCGCCTTGGTCAGGTAGTCCTCGGACAGGCCAGTGTATTGAGCGAGCTTGGTCAGGATCGCGGACTGTTCCTGCGCACCGAGTTTGTCGCCTTTCATCAGAGCATCTGCATATGGACCGGTGGCAAACTCGCGGACCTGCTGCAGATAAGCCGGCAGATTTGCCGGGCACCGCACAACTTTGTGATAGCACGCGGTGGCTGCATAAGTCGGCAGATACAGGGCGTAAGGTTCATCATTGCCGGCGTTGAAACTGGCGGTCTGGAAATCCAGAATCGACGAGACCAGGATCACGCCGTTGAAATCCATGTTGTCGTGTTCTTCCAGGTAATCCACCAGCGCCGCCGAGCGGGTGGTGCCGTAGCTTTCGCCCATCAGGAATTTGGGCGAGTTCCAGCGATCGTTGTGACTCACATAGTCGTAGATGAATTGGGCAAAGGCCTTGGCGTCTTCGTCCACACCGTAGAAATCCTTGCCGGTGCCCACGCCGCCGTCATCCTTGCCGATGACCTTGCTGAAGCCGGTACCCATGGCGTCGATGAATACCAGGTCGGTCTTGTCCAGCAGCGAGTACTGGTTGCTGACCACCTTGTAAGGCGCCGGCGCGGTATACGCCGCGTCGGCCGTTTCCACCCGCACCGGGCCGACCGAGCCCATGTGCAGCCACAGGGTCGAGGAGCCGGGGCCGCCGTTGTAGAGGAAGGTCACCGGGCGATTGGCCGGATTGGATACCCCGTCCCTGGTGTAGGCCACATAGAACATGTTGCCGGTGGGCTTGTTCTCGTCGTTCTTGAGGATGATGGTGCCGGCGGTGGCGGTGTATTTGATTGTCTCGCCGTTGACGGTCACGCTGCCGTGGGTGACCGATTTTTCCGCTTTGGGCGCCGCGGTACTGACAGCCGGGGCCTTGTCAGCGGACTTGTGGGGGGCGTCGTCAGCCAGCGCGGTGGCCGAGCCAAGGGCCAGAAACAGGGGCATCAGCACGTATAGGCGTTTCACGGGGGGAATCCTCCCTAGTGTTATTCGGGACCTGCCGCAGCTGGCGGGTACGTGGCGTAATCAGACCCCTGAAACGGCCTGGCGTTCCGGAGGCAGGGGTATTTTGCACACTTTGCTTCCAAGCCACAGCGGGTTCCCGGCCGGGCACAAAAAAGGGGCCCCGAAGGGCCCCTCGAAGTACCGGCAATTGCCCGGCGTCAGTGCCTGTAATTGGCCTCGATGAATTTCGCCGCTGCGTCATGCAGAGCCTTATGCGATTCCGGATTGAGGTACACCATGTGTCCGGACGGGAAGAAGTGATAGCTGATGTTGTTCCGCAGTGCCGGAGTCAGGGTCAGCTGATGCATTTCGTATTCCGCGGCATAGAACGGCGTGCCGAGATCGAAATAGCCGCCCGCCAGCATGACCTTGAGGTTCGGATCGTGTTTCATGGCCGAGGCCAGATCCGGCATCACGTTGGGCGTGAACGGCAAGGCGAACGGCGCGCCAGGCGGCTGGTGCTTGAAGTCCCACATCGGGAACACGTTGATTTCCGGCTTGTAGGTCATGTCCTTGCCGAACTTCAGCGTTTCGCGCACATATTGGTTGAACATTGCCACGGTCGGTGCGTCGATTGAGGAATCGAGCGGATCGTAATCGGCCGATTCACCGAGCGGGTCCATGGTAGGACCGCTGTAACGCGAGTCGAGACGTCCGGTAATGCCGTCGCTGTCATTCAGCAGCTCATGCGCGAACTGTCCGCCCGTGATGCGCAGATCCCCTTTCAGGATGTAGGCGACCGGCAGGCCGGTGTACTGATGCATTTTTTCGGCGATCTGCTGTTTGGTCGCCGCATCGAGTTGATCACCTTTTTCAAGCGCACGCAGGTAGTCACCGGTCGAGAACTGTTCGACCTCGGTCAGAAATGCCTGCAGATTCTGCGGCTGCTGCGGCAGCTTGTGATGGTAGTAGGCGGTCGCCGCGTAACTTGGCAGGCCGAGCGCATAGGAGATGTTGATACCCGGGTCGATTTCCGGGAAATCGACGCTGATGTTCCAGTTGAGGATCGAGGACAGCAGGATCACGCCGTTCAGGCTGACGCTGTCATCGGTTTCCAGCATGTTGGCGAGCACCGCGGAGCGGGTGGTGCCGTAGCTTTCACCGAACAGGAACTTGGGCGAGTTCCAGCGGTTGTTCTCGGTGATGTAGCGGGTGATGAACTGGGCGAAAGACCGCGCATCTTCATCGATGCCGTAGACGTCTTTCGGCGTGCCGGCACCGCCTTGATCCTTGTCGAGCACGCGACCGAAGCCGGTGCCCGGAGCATCGATGAACACCAGGTCGCTGGCATCAAGCAGGCTGTTGGGATTGTTCACGAACTCGTACGGTGCATGCGGAGTGAGCGTGCCATTGCCGACTTTCACGTATTTCGGGCCGAACGCCAGCATGTGCAGCCAGATGGTCGAGGAACCCGGGCCGCCGTTGTACAGGAAGGTGATCGGGCGGGTGTCCGGGTTCGAGACGCCATCCTTGGTGTAGGCCACATAGGACATGCTGGCAATGGGTTTTTCATCCTTGTTCTTCAGGATGAGGGTGCCGGCGGTGGCGGTGTATTTGACGGTCTGGCCATCCACGGTTACTGAGCCGTGCGTGACCGAACTCTCGGCCTTGGCCGCAGAGGCAGGCGCCGGGCCCTTGTCGCCACCCTTGTGGGGTGCGTCAGCGGCGAAGGCGCTGACCGCGCTTAGCGCAAACAGCAGGGAAAACAGAATGGATAATCGTTTCACGGGGGTGTCCTCTGGTTGGTTTGAAGATTCATTATCGGAGGCTGTGGCCTTATGAGACCCCTGCAAAGCGGGGGCGTTCCCGGTCAGGTCCGGTATTTTGCGCGCTTCGGATCGGGGTTGCAGCGGAGTGGTTGATCAAAAAATGACCAGCGCAGGTGTCGCGCATGACCGGAAATGCCTCCGCGGCATCGAGACCCGCGGAGGCATCCGGAAAAGTCTCAATCGGCGGCGTCGTAGAACTTCGCCAGGTCGTCCTTGAGTGTCTGCAAGGCAGGTACGTGCAAATAGATCATGTGGCCGGACGGATAGTAATGGAACTGGATGTTCCGGTAGATGCCCGGCGGCAGGTTCAGTTGATCGATGTCGAACTCGGTCTTGAAGAACGGCGTGGCCAGATCGTAGTAGCCGTTGGCGGAGAACACATGCAGGTGCGGGTTTTGCCGCATCGCCTCGCCGAGGTTAGCCGCAACATCCGGCAACGGCGGGACGCGGAACATGCGGCGGCCCGGCAGCGGATGTTTCCAGTCCCAGCTGCGGATGATCTGGAAGTTGGTGACTTTGTACGGCGTATCCGCGTGATAGTTCAGATTGTTATTCAGATACCAGTGATACGCGGCGGTAAAGGCCGAACTGATGGACGTGTCCGATGGATCGTAATCGGGTGTCTCCTCCGCATTGTCCATGTTGATGCCTTCGAAGCGTGCATCGTAACGGCCGAGGGTACGGTCTTCGTCA
>DASUXE010000378.1:0-4649 GCA_036378075.1 Gammaproteobacteria bacterium | reverse complement strand
CCGGCTGGATCGCTTCACGCGGAATCGAATGTCCGATGTAGGTTTCGATGTCCGGCAGCGAGAACGCGTATTCCTCGCAGGCAAAACTGATAGCGTCGCCATCGGTGCCGGCGCGCGCGGTGCGGCCGATGCGATGCACGTAATCTTCGGCATCCTGCGGCAGGTCGAAGTTGACCACGTGCGAAACATCGGGGATGTGCAGACCGCGCGAGGCGACATCGGTGGTGACCAGAATCGGCAATGCGCCTTCGGTGAATTCCTTGAGCAGACGCAGGCGTTTTTTCTGCGGCACGTCGCCTGACAGGACCGCAGCATTGAAGCCGTTGCCTTTCAGATACGCTTCCAGGTCCTCCGCAACCCGTTTGGTGTTGACGAACACCATGGTGCGGTGTGCCTCGAGCCGGCGCAGGATGCCGACCAGCAGCGGAACCTTTTCGTTGGTGGCCGGCATGTAGAGCACCTGGCGCACGCGGTCGGCCGTAATCTTGTCCGGCTCGATGCGGACCAGTTCGGCATTGTTCATATGCTCGTAGGAAAGCTCCATCACGCGGAACGAGAGCGTGGCGGAGAACAGCATGCTCAGACGTTCGGTGGGCGGCGGCAGGCGCCGCAGCAAAAAGCGCACGTCGGCGATGAAACCCATGTCGAACATGCGGTCGGCTTCGTCCAGCACCATCACGTCGGCAGCCTTGAGATCGAACACATGCTGCTTGAAGTAATCGATCAGGCGGCCTGGGGTGCCGATCAGCACGTCCACGCCCGCGGCCACCTCGTCGCGTTGCTTGTCGTAATTCTCGCCGCCGTACACCACGGTCATGCTGAGACCGGTATGGCGTCCCAGCACTTCGGCGTCCTTGTGAATCTGCACCGCCAGTTCGCGGGTCGGCGCCACCACCAGCGCGCGCGGCTGATTGGGACGGCGGCCGGGGCGGGGCGGCGTGGTCAAGAGACGCTGGTAAAGGGCCAGCAGGAAGGCGGCGGTTTTGCCGGTACCGGTCTGGGCCTGACCGGCGACATCGCGCCCGGCGAGCAACAGGGGCAGGGCCTTGGCCTGAATCGGGGTGCAGCGGGTATAGCCGGCCTCGGCCAGGCTTTGCAGCAGCGGGGCTGGCAGCCCCAGGGTCTCGAAACGCAGGTCAGTCAGGTGTTGATCCATAAGTCCATATTCATGCTGGGGTCGCGGGGCTTGCATTCTGGACTCAGTTGGGCTCAAATATCCGCATTGCCTTGTAGCCCGTGCCCAGAACGGGACATTAAATCAAAATCTCAAGCACCCAACTTATTCAGAATCGCAAGCAAGCCGCGCTATTGTGCCTGAACCGGCACCACACGTCACATTCTTCCGGCAGTTTTCCCGACGTTATGCGCTGCCTGCGCCTTGAGATAAACAGTTATGTTCAGCCAATTGGAGGCTCTTGAACCGTGAGTGATCAAATCGTCTATACCAGCGATTCCAATTTCGAAAACGACGTCCTCAAATCCGATCTGCCTGTGCTGGTGGATTACTGGGCGGAGTGGTGCGGCCCCTGCAAGATGATCGCGCCGATCCTGGACGAGATCGCAGCCGATTATCAGGGCAAGCTCAGGATTGCCAAAGTGAACGTGGATGAAAACCAGCAGGTGACGCAGAAATACGGGATCCGCAGTATCCCGACGCTGATCCTGTTCAAGGACGGCAACGTGCAGGCGCAGAAAGTCGGCGCCATGTCCAAGTCGCAGTTGGCCGCGTTCGTCGAAACCAATATCTGATTGCACACGGAGCGGGTGATTTCCATCATCCGCTCCGGTACGCACCGGTGGGGATCAATGCGCCGGTGCGTTTCCAGAACAAGATTGTTTTCAAGTCCCGGCTGTCGCCGGGCGTTAGACCCATTCCGAGAGACCGAGAACCAAGAAACCTATGAACCTGACAGAACTCAAAAAACAGCCGGCTGAGGCCATTATCGAACTGGCCGAATCCATGGGCCTCGAGAACATGGCCCGTTCCCGCAAGCAGGACGTCATCTTTTCGATCCTGAAATCGCGGGCCCGCAACGGCGAGGAAATTTCCGGCGACGGCGTACTGGAAATCCTGCAGGACGGTTTCGGTTTCCTGCGTTCCGCGGAAGGTTCCTATCTCGCCGGTCCCGACGACATATACGTTTCACCCAGCCAGATCCGCCGCTTCAACCTGCGTACCGGCGATACCGTTGCCGGCAAAATCCGGCCGCCCAAGGAAGGCGAGCGCTATTTCGCGCTGCTCAAGGTGGATCACATCAATTTCGATCCGCCGGAAAATGCCAAGAACAAGGTTCTGTTTGAAAATCTCACCCCGCTGTTTCCGAAACGGCGCTTCAAGATGGAGCGCGGCAACGGCAGCACCGAAGACATCACCGCCCGCATCATCGACATGATCGCGCCCATCGGCATGGGGCAACGCGGTCTGATCGTGTCGCCGCCGAAAGCCGGCAAGACCATGATGCTGCAGAACATTGCCCAGAGCATCGTTGCCAATTATCCCGACGTGTACCTGATCGTGCTGCTGATCGACGAGCGTCCGGAAGAAGTGACCGAGATGCAGCGTTCGGTGAAAGGCGAAGTGGTGTCGTCGACCTTCGACGAACCGGCCACCCGCCACGTGCAGGTTGCCGAGATGGTGATCGAGAAAGCCAAGCGCCTGGTCGAACACAAACGCGACGTGGTGATCCTGCTCGATTCCATCACCCGTCTGGGCCGTGCCTACAACACCGTGGTGCCGGCCTCCGGCAAGGTGCTGACAGGCGGTGTGGACGCCAATGCGCTGCAACGTCCGAAACGCTTCTTCGGCGCCGCGCGTAACATCGAAGAGGGCGGTTCACTGACGATTCTCGCCACCGCGCTGGTGGAAACCGGTTCGCGCATGGACGATGTGATTTACGAAGAGTTCAAGGGCACGGGCAATTCGGAAATCCACCTGGACCGCCGCATTGCCGAGAAACGCATCTTCCCGGCCATCAACATCAACCGCTCCGGTACCCGCCGCGAGGAACTGCTGGTGCCGCAGGACGAACTGCAGAAAATCTGGATACTGCGCAAGCTGCTGCATCCGATGGATGAACTGGCGGCCAGCGAGTTCCTGCTCGACAAGCTGAAAGACACCAAGACCAATGGCGAGTTCTTCGATTCGATGAAGCGCTAGGCCGGCGGGAGCGGGAATCAGTTCCCGCTCCCGGTTTCTGTTGCCGATTCAGAATTTCAGTTGCAGCGTCAGCCACGCAATCCGCGTATCGGCTGCGAAGGAATCCGCGCTGTAATCCGCCAGTTCCACACTTGCGGTCAACAGCTTGTCGAGTGCATGCGCATAGCGCAGATCGAGCTCGTGGCCGTATTTGCCGCCACCATGATCGGCGCGGAAATCGTGATAGATCGCGCTCAGTTGCCCGCCTGCCAGATTCGTGTGAGCCACGCCCAGGTAGGTATCGCGCAACCCGTTGACAGGCGTGACCAGAAAACGGTCTGCCCAGCCATCAAAGGCATGCAGCGTGGCCAGCGGTGTCTGAAACGCATAATTGCCGTTGCCGCCGAGCCGTTCCTGCCCGATCCAGGCCTTCATGTCCTGGTGTGCGATGCCGCCTTCCAGATCAAAATAGTTTGCATTGATGCTGGCGGCGCCGTCCCGGTAACTGTTTTGATGGGCGCATTCAAGACTGTAGAAAAACTTCATGCCATTCTGTGCATCGCCCGTGCTGCCCGCATAGCGTATGCCCAGATCCTTGTGTGATGTGGCGGACGCGGTATCGTTGCCGATCAGATAGGCATAGGCGGTAAACGTGCCGATCGGCGCGATCCATTTGGCATTCAGCAATTGAGTGTTGAGATCGAGTGCCTGCCGTCCCGGCGCAGTATTGTGGTCGCCAAAAACACGGTGCGCACGGGTCAGGTAGGCATAAAACAGCGACACATCCGTATCCGGCGACCAGTTGGCGGTCAGGCCGTCGAAGGTCTGCTGCAACTGACGGAATCCCACGTTGCCGACAAAGCGCTGGTTGTCGAGCAGAATGGCCTGGCGGCCACCGGCAAGCCGCAATGTGGAATCGGGCGCGTAGGCAAGGTAGGCCTGATCCGGTTCCGTATCCTGCGGATCGGCGACTACCGGATATTCCGTCTTGCCGTTATCGGTGCTGTTGTAGAGCGTGTTGCCGAGCACGTGCAGGTCCTGGAAGCCGAGCATGGCTTCGAAGCCGTGAAACTGACCGGTTTGATAATCAAGACGCGTACGCAAGGTCGATGCCAGCGCATCGCGGGAAAAGCCATCCTGCTTGACGTATTCGATCCGGTATCGTGCATCCAGCGAGGTTTTCCCGTTTGTCAGCGCACCGGACAGCGAATCGTCGGCAACGGCGCCGGCGAGGTTGAAGGCACAAACAAGTCCGGCCAGCAGACCGGCCACTCTGGTATGGTTCATGAGCGCTTCCTTGGTATTAATGTTGTGGGAAATCAGCAAGGATTTCGGCGACGCATGATCGTCGCTACAGGAAGCGCGTTCCTTGATTTGGATCAAGTGCAAGGCGGCGTGCTCGCGCCGGGAACCCGGGCGATTCAATTCAGAATTCAGTGGTTACGGTGCGGGCGCACGCGACGAATACCTGCGAGTTCCGTCGCTATTTTGTCTCTGTTGCAAGCGCACGGTG
>DASUXE010000377.1:0-2978 GCA_036378075.1 Gammaproteobacteria bacterium | reverse complement strand
TGAGCGGACTCATCGGCCACGTGCGCCGCCAGGATTATTCGGTGCAGACACCGGTGGCGACCATCGGTATCCGCGGCACCGATTACGAGGTGCGTTATTGCGCCGGCGATTGCGGCGACATCCAGCCGACCCCGAACGACGGCCTGTACACCGGCGTGGATTCCGGCGGCATCGTGGTCACCAGCCAGAGTGGCCAGATTGTGCTCAGCCACGGTCAGTACGGTTTGATCCCCGCCGCCGGCGGGGTGCCGGTGCCGCTGCCGCTGCGGCCACCCGCCTTGGGCAAGCGACCGCTGCCCGACCCCCGTACCTGCAATTAAACCCGCCGCCCCGGCCACTGGCCGGGGGCATGCGTTGACGGACCAGGAATCAACGGGTACTTTACCGCCTGCCTTGTGGGACAGAACGGCCCGCCTGGCGGGGCTCTCCACAGGCCCATAACAACCTGAATTTCACCCTTTTCAAGCGAGACGCGCCATGAGGATCGTGCTACTTGGAGCGCCCGGTTCCGGCAAGGGGACCCAAGCCAAGCTTCTGGTCGAGAAATACCGAATTCCGCATGTCTCCACCGGGGACCTGCTGCGGGCCGCGTTGTCCGCCGGCACTCCGCTGGGCTTGCAGGCCAAGGCCGCGATGGACGCCGGTCAGCTGGTGACCGACGAGATAGTGCTCGGCATCATCCGCGAACGCTTGCGTGCCAACGACGCCCGGAAAGGCTTCGTGCTCGACGGGTTTCCGCGCAACATCGCCCAGGCTCAGGCGCTCGACACGATGCTGATGAATCTCAATCAGCCGCTGGACTGCGCGGTGCTGATGGACGTGGATTTCGACGTGCTGATGCAACGCCTCACTGGCCGCCGCACCTGCGAGAACTGTGGCGCGGCCTACAACATCTACACCAATCCGCCGCGTTTCGACGATCAGTGCGACCGCTGCGGCGCCGCCCTGCATCACCGCGCCGACGATAACGAAGAAACCATCGGCAACCGTCTGCGGGTGTATGAAAGCCAGACCAAGCCGCTGATAAATTTCTACAGTCAGCAGGGCCGGCTTGAGACGGTGGATGCGGTGGGTGAGGTGAATGCAATCTTCAAACGGTTGCTGACGATTCTGGAGCCGATTGCCAAGGGCACGCGCAAACCGGTGTTGCCGCCGCCGGCGCCGGTCAAGCCCGGCAAGGCTCGCGTTGCGGTCCCCGCTGTTGCCAAAACCGCCGGCGGGAACGCCGCGAAAAAGGCTGTTGTGAAAGCTCCCGCTGCCGCGAAACCGGCAGCGAAAAAGCCGGCGGCAAAACCAGCCGCAACGGCCAAAGCCAAACCGAAAACCGCAACCACCCGGAAAGCGGCTGCCAGCAAATCCGTGGCAAAGAAGCCGGCGGCAAAGAAGGCGATTGCCGGCAAGCCGGCAACCAAAAAGCCCGCTGCAAAGAAGGCTGCGCGCGTGAAAGCCAAACCGGCCACCAGCAAGACAGCAGCCGGGAAAAAGAAGAAATCAGGCCGCAGGTAATCTCAACCGGCGGGCGGCGTGTCGAGCAGACACAGCTGCCCGTCGCGGACTTGCAGACAGGTTTCGCCGTTCAGCAGCCGTAACAAATCCCGGCCCACCGTATCCAGCCGCCATCCGGACAGCACACCGATTTCGCGCTCACCTCGTACCAGGCGCTCCAGATCGGCGCGGGTGGCGAGTTGCGCCGGGCTGATTCCGGCCGCCGCACTCCTGATCCGCACCACACTGACCAGCGCGTCCACCAGGGCTTCCGCCGCCGGATCGAGTCGGGATGGCGCGGTCAGCGGGGTGGCGTCGGTTTGCTGATCCTGGATCAGGGCCAGCAGTTCCGTGCCGTGTTTGCGCACCGTGCTTTCATTCATGCCGCGCAACTGTTGCAGGGCTTCGAGCGACGCCGGTTGCTGGCGCGCCATGTCCAGCAGCAGATCGTCCTTGATGATCCACTGGCGTGGCAGGTCGCCACTGATGGCGCGTTGCTCGCGCCAGGCGGCAAGGTTCTTCACGACTGCGAGCTGACGCGGTTTGAGCCGTTGCAGGCCGCGCAGACGCTGCCAGGCCTGTTCCGGATCTGTACGATAGGTGTCCGGATTTTCCAGCGTCGCGCGTTCCCGTTGCAGCCAGTCGAGCCGGTTGCGGCGTTCCAGTTCCTCGCGCAGTTTCAGATAGACGTCGCGCAGGTAGCGCACGTCGTCGGCCGCGTAACGCACCGCGCCTTCCGGCAATGGACGCCGTGACCAGTCGGCGCGGGTATGGCCTTTTTCCAGGTGCACACCCAGCAGACTTTCAACCAGCGCGCCGTAGCCGATCTGATCCGGAAACCCGGCAAAGCTGGCGGCAAGCTGGGTGTCGAAGACCGGTGCCGGTACCTGTTGCGACAGGTTGAAGAAAATCTCCAGGTCCTGGCGCGCGGCATGCAGCACCTTGGTGATACGGGTATCGGCGAGTATTTCGAGCAGGGGCTCCAGCCCCGGCAGCGCCAGCGGGTCCACGCAGGCGATCAGTTCGGGGGTGGCGAGCTGCACCAGGCAGAGTTGCGGGTAATAGGTGCGTTCACGCATGAATTCAGTGTCGAGCGCGATCCAGTCCGCGTCACGAATGCGTGTACAAAGCTGCGCCAGTGACGCGGGTGAGTCGATCCAGAGATGGTCATTCGTGTCGTTCATGCCGGATTCCGGTTTGCGGGTCGGATGCCGCGGGTTATCATGCGCGCGAGTTACTGCGGAACCGGCGCCATTGCTAGCGATTGTACGCACTTGCTGGGACATATGCCTGCTGCGGCGCGGTCCGCAGGTATTCCCGCGTTCCCGGATCCTGCTGGGCGTGATGTTGCTGATCTATGTTCTGCTTGATCTGTACAGCGGATTTCTGGGCGGTCTCTACAGTGTCCAGGCCATGCTGGGCGAGACGCTGGTCGATATCGCGATGCTGGCCGCATTCTGTTATCTGGTGCTGCTTTGCTGGCATCAGCGCGC
>DASUXE010000376.1:0-6020 GCA_036378075.1 Gammaproteobacteria bacterium | reverse complement strand
GGACCGGTTGGTCGGTTTCGAACCCTGGAGCCTGGTGCCGTATGCGACCCTGTGGCTGTATATCTCGCTGGTCCCGGCGCTGCTCCACTTGCGACGGGAAATGGCGCCGTATCTGAGTGCAGTCTCGCTGTTGAGCCTGATCGGTTTTGCGGTCTTCTATTTCTGGCCAACCGCGGTACCCAAACCGGACGTGGATTGGACCCGTTATCCCTACATCGAATTTCTGAAGACCCTCGACACCTCGGGCAATGCCTGTCCGTCTCTGCACGTGGCGTTCGCCGTCTTGACTGCGCTGTGGCTGCAACGGCTGCTCCGGCAGATGAACGCGCCGCTGTCTGCACAGCTGCTCAACATCGTCTGGTGCCTGACCATCGCCTGGTCCACCCTCGCCACCAAACAGCACGTGGCGGTCGATCTGGAAACCGGCGCGGTTCTCGGTTTCACCGTCGCCGTGCTGCATCTGCATCTCCTGCCCCGATTCCGAAGCCGCCTGCAGGAAGCCCCGGAAACCGGCTGAATTCGAGAGCAAGCCGCAAATCTCCGGAATAAACCGGGGAAAATGGCCTTATGTCTTGCGACGGATGAAAATAGGAACTTAGAATGTCGCCTCTGCACGGACCCGCGCGACTGACGCTGGCCGGCACGGGTAACGCAGGTATTGGGTTTGATGAAGCATTCCGGGGAATCAGCCCAACTATCTGATAAAACAGGTTTTTTTGGCATTGCCAGATGGCGTGCCTGGGCTCCGGGGATTCATGATACGGCGGACTGGCAGGCCTGGATCGGCGGCCGCCTGGCACCTGCGCCAGACGACCAGCCCGACGTCAGTTATCTGCCCGGCCTGTTGCGGCGCCGGCTCGACTTTCCGGGTCGCATGGCATTGCACACCGCCTGGCCCTGTGTGGACGAGCTGGAATCGGTCCAGCTGGTATTCGCTTCCAGGCACGGGGCGCTGAACCGGACCATGGACATGCTGACCGCGCTGGCGAAAGATGAACTGCTGTCGCCGACTCTGTTCAGCCTGGCCGTTCACAACAGCACGGCAGGACTGTTTTCGATTGCCCGCGGTGACCGGGGTGCCGCCACGGCTATGGCGGCGGGACTCGATACCTTGGCACTGGCTATTCTGGAAGGAGCAACCATGGTCGCGGAAGGCGCTGCGCACGTGCTGGTCACCTATACCGACGACCTGGCGCCGGTGCCTTATCGTGGCCACGTCGCCGACTCTGCAAGCCTGCCGTTCGCCATTTCGCTGTTGCTGACCCCCGCCACTGACAACGTGTTGCGTTGCCGGCTGGGCCGGGATGACGGACCCATGCCAGCGCAAACGCCGGAAGCGGCACTCATGGAATTTCTGGTCGAAAACACCGCGCAAGTGGTGCTGGGGGCCAGCCAGAACTGGCGGCTGGAGCGGGCCCATGCTGGCTAGGCTTTATATGTGGTGGCGTTCGCTCGGCACCGGGTTCTGTTTCCTGGCCTACGGGACCTTGAGCCTGCTCTGCAGTCTGACGGTGCTGCCGGTCATGATGCTATGGCCCGGCGACCATGCCGCGCGTGAACGGCGGATCCGGATACTGGTGAGCTGGTCGTTCCGCACCCTGCTTGCCACCATCGCGGGACTGGGACTCGGCCGGGTACAGGTGGAAGGCCGCGAATGGCTGGCGCAGGCCGACGGCAAACTGATTGTGGCCACCCATCCCATGTATCTTGATGTCGTGGCAATGCTGGGGCTGCTGCCGTTTGCCGACTGTGTGGTCAAAAGCGCGATGCTCAGCAACCCGCTTTATCGCCGTTTCGCCCGGGCCGCCGGATACATAAGCAACGGCGACCCCGCGACCCTGGTCGATCTGTGCGTAAATTCGCTGGAGCGCGGCCGCAGTCTGCTGCTGTTCCCGGAAGGCACCCGCCAGGAACCCGGCAAGCCCTGGCGCTTCAAACGCGGTGCGGCGCAGGTCGCAGTACGCGCCCAGTGCGAGATCCTGCCGGTTATGATTCACTGTTCGCCGCCGGCACTGCTCAAGAGCACCAGCTGGTATCAGGTCCCGGAACGGCCCTGGCGACTGCTGATCAAGGTGTTTCCGCCCCAGCCGCTAACCGCATTCGGTTATCGTGACGACGTGCCGCACAGCATCGCGGCACGCCATCTGACCCAAAACCTCGAAAATTTTTTCAAACAGCAACTTGCCAACCATGAATACACTGATCGAAGAACTGAAGCAGCTCATCATCGACTCGCTCGATCTTGAGGACGTCACCCCGGCGGACATCGATCCGCACGCGCCACTGTTCGGCGACGGTCTGGGTCTCGACTCCATCGACGCACTCGAACTGGGCGTTGCCATCCAGAAAAAATACCAGATCAAGCTGGATGCCAATTCGGCAGATACCCGCCAGCATTTCCATTCGGTAGAAAACCTGGCGAAGTTCATTCAGTCGCAACAACACGGCTGAGTACGTTTCATGCAAGCGGATTTGCGAAACCTGTCGGTGGCTTCCGGATGATGCGGGCTGCGCTCAAACTGCTGCTGGTCGGCGTGCTGTTCGTTTATCCCGTTGCCATCTACTTCGGCGACGGCTATCTGACGCCGAGCCAGTTTCTGGCCGGACTGCTGATACTGTTTGCGGGCCGTGTCCTTATCGTCGCCTGGATCAAACCCGAACATCGCGCGCGACACGCCGGCTTTGCACTGTTGTTGCTGGCGGCGGCGACTGCGGTGTTGCTGTTGATGCCGGGCATCCGTCTCGTTTATCTGCGCCTGTATCCAATGCTGCTGAACCTGCTGATGTCGACGGTGTTCTTCGGATCATTGTTCACCGCCATGCCGTTGGCGGAACGCATCGCGCGCCTGGTACATCCCGACCTGCCGCCGCAGGCAGTGGCGTACACGCGCTATGTGACCTGGACCTGGTGCATCGTGCTGCTGCTCAACGGCCTGATCTCGCTTTACACCGCGCTCGCCACCTCTTTCGAAACCTGGACGCTGTATAACGGCATCGTCACCTATCTGATTTTCGGTTGCGTGTTCGTGGTCGAATATCTGCTGCGCACCTGGCTGCGGCACAAGTGGGAAGCGGCATGAGCGCGCCTGGTGCGAAATTCGCAGCAATTGCCGCACCGGCTGCGCTATGCGGCACGCAGCCTCTGGAACGGGCGGCATTCTGGCAGCGCGTTAACGGTCTGGCCGATGCGATCGCGGCACGCAGCGAACAACGCTGGGCACTGGTCTGCGAAGACAGCAGCTGGTTTGCAGCTGGATTGTTCGCGCTGGCAAAGGCGGGCCGCGCGATCGTGTTGCCGCAGGCACCTCAGGCCGGCAGTCTCAGCGCCAGCGGCGCGCAGATTGACGCGGTGCTTACCGATCAATCGGAACGGTTTGACGACTTCGCGGTGCTATCCACGATGGACGTAGCACCGGCTGTTTCGGCAACGCCTTACATGCCGGACGATAATGTACTCATCGAGTCCTACACCTCCGGCTCGTCGGGCACGCCCAAATGCGTGACCAAGGCATTTGCGCAATTGCGGCTTGAAATCGCCGCACTGGAACGCGAATGGGGCACCCGGCTCGGCGACGCGCTGGTGGTCGGCACCGTGCCGCACTATCACCTCTACGGTTTGCTGGTGCGGATACTCTGGCCGCTGCTGGTGGGGCGTACCTTTTTTACCAAAACCTGTCTGCAACCACCGGAGTTGCGCGCCTGTGCCGCGACGCACCGGTGCATCATCGTCAGCAGTCCGGCATTCCTGAGCCGCATTGGCGACTGCAGCGAACTGCCGCCGGCCGATCGCGTCAATGCGGTATTCAGCTCCGGTGCACCCTTGCCCGATGCTGCCGCGGAAATGCTGCAGCGCGACTGGGGACATGCACCGATTGAAATCTACGGCAGCACCGAAACCGGCGGCATCGCGTGGCGCGCCTGGTCAGGCGCAAGCGAGCGCGCACTGTGGCAGCCCGTCAACGGCGTGCAGATCGAATTGCGCGAGGAAGCCGCCGGTCAGCGGCTGTGGGTCAAATCCGCTTTCACCTGGCAGGGCGACTGGATGGCGACCGGCGATCTCGCGCGTCCGCACGGTGACGGCCGTTTCGCCCTGCTGGGCCGCGCCGATGACGTGGTGAAATTCGAGGACAAGCGCGTGTCACTGGGCGAGATGCGCAGCCGTCTGGTCACCCACGCATGGGTCGACGATGCCCGTCTGTTGCTGGTACCGGGACGCCGCACCGTGATCGGCGCCGTGGTGATCCTGAGTCCGCAGGGCCGCGCAGCGCTGGATGCCTACGGCCGGCTTACGGTGCGCGACGCACTGCGCAACCTGCTGCGCGAAAGCTACGAAGCAATTCTGATCCCGCGCAAGTGGCGTTTTCCGGAAACCCTGCCCGATAACGACATGGGCAAGATCGAACACGCCCGTCTGCAACGCCTGTTCGAGAACCGGCCATGAAAGGCTTGCCGGTGGTGCTGGCGCGGCGTCGCGGCGACGTCCGCAGTGAACTCGATCTCAGTATCGAAACCGGCCATCCGTGTTTTGAAGGGCACTTTCCCGGTCAGCCGATCCTGCCCGGTGTGGTGCAGATCGGCTGGGCCGTACATTACGCCGGCAAACTTTACGGTCTGGGTCCGGCCGTCACCACGCTCGAACAGATCAAATTCAGGCGTCCGATTCTGCCGGGCGCGCGACTCACACTGCACCTGGCGCTGACCGGCGACGGACGGAAACTGCGTTACGAATACCGCGATGCCGAGCGCAGTTACTCGAGCGGCGTGCTCGATTTCGGAAACGCGAGATGAGTTTCAAACCCTGCGCCGTCATTCCGGTATTCAATCATCACAGCTGTCTGGCGCAGATCGTGACGACGCTGCTCGCCAATCGCCTGCCGGTGATTCTGGTCGATGACGGCAGCGATGCCACGACCAAACAGGTGCTGGCAAAACTGGCGGCTGATCAGCCACAGGTTGAATGTCTGACGTTGCCGGAAAACAGCGGCAAGGGCGTTGCCGCGATGACCGGCATCGCGCGCGCCGGCGAACGCGGTTTCACGCACGCGCTGCAGGTCGATGCCGACGGCCAGCATGATCTCGACGACGTACCGGCGATGCTGGCGCTCGCCGAACAGCATCCCGACAAACTGGTTTCCGGCGTACCGCAATACGACGACTCGGTGCCGGCGGTGCGTTTCTACGGCCGCTATCTCACTCACGCGCTGATCTGGCTCGACACGCTGTCACTGCGTTTGCGCGACAGCATGTGCGGTTTCCGCGTCTATCCGGTGGCGCCGAGTCTGGCGCTGACCAAGCGCGTACACATCGGACCGCGCATGGATTTCGACACCGACATCATGACGCGGCTGTACTGGGCCGGCACCGAAAGCCTGTTCCTGCCGACGAAGGTGCGCTATCCGCAGGACGGCATTTCGCATTTCCGGATGCTGCGCGACAACGCCCGCATGACCTGGCTGCACATCCGGCTGTTCCTCGGCATGTTGCCACGCATCCCGAAGTTGCTGTATCGCAATTTCAGCCGCAACCGCAGTCAGCACTGGGCCAACATCGGGGAACGCGGCAGCCTGGCCGGTTTGCGTTTCATCGGTTTCATGGACCGGGTGGTGGGACGCTATATAAGTCACGCGATCCTGTATCCGGTCACGCTCTATTTCTTTGTCACCCATCCACGCGCACGCCGCGCTTCGCGCGAGTTTCTCGCTGCGGTGGGCATGGCCCCTACACTGCGCAACAGTTTCCGGCATTTCATGAATTTTTCGATGTCGATTCTCGACAAGGTCGCGGCCTGGTATGCGCCGGGCCGGATCAAGGTTGAATTCCCCGAACACAAGCTGCTGGCCGATGCGGTGGCCGGCGGACGTGGAGTGCTGTTGCTGAGTGCGCACCTCGGCAACCTGGAACTGGCGCGTGCCCTGGCGACGCTCATTCCGGGTTTGCGCGTCAACGCGCTGGTCTATACCAGCAACGCTCAAAAAGTCACTGCGATGCTGGAAGAAACCAGCGACAAGTACCATCTGCGT
>DASUXE010000375.1:0-3718 GCA_036378075.1 Gammaproteobacteria bacterium | reverse complement strand
ACCCAGCCCCAGAAGCGCGGATGAATGTTGCCGAGGGCGTACGGTGCCAGCAGTGTCTGATAATCGCGATACGCAGACGCTTCGCCAGCGCCCTGCTGCGGCACCGGTTCCCGGAACCGGGCACGCGTTGCATCCGGCATCGGCTGCCAGACCGGTCGTTCCCGCACCCGGGCCTGGTAATCGAGTGCATCGTCCAGCATCTGGTGTGCCAGACGGCGGAACGCATCCCAGTCGGCCGGATCGAGAGATTCTTCGCTGATTTTATTCATGGGTGCCACTTTGGTTGACGCCGGACCACAATTCTAGGGCCGCCGATCTCCGGGGAACAAATCTATGGCCCTCAAGACTGCCCGGGAACGGCTTGCTGCTCGAATCGCGAGAGCTGTAGTATGACGCATCGTCCGAGTCCCTTCATCGTTAACACGTGTCGTTCGGGCACCAACTTCACGCCATGCGCAGGTGAATCACCATGACCATGATTGTTCTGAACCTTATCCATATTCTCGCCGGCGTTTTCTGGGCAGGTGCGATCCTGTTTCTTGCGCTATTCGTCGGCCCGGCCGTCAACGCAGCCGGTCCCGCCGGCGGTGCATTCATGCACAAGCTGATGACGGAGACCCGCTTCTCGATGGCCATCGCGTTGGGCGGTGTGCTTACTGTACTGACGGGCCTCGTGATGTACTGGCTGGTGTCGAATGCCTTCTCATCAAACTGGATTCTGACCGGACACGGACTTGCCATCACGCTGGGCGGCGTGGCTGGTATCCTGGCGGCGGTGGTGGGTGCAACGGTTTCGAAACGCGCCAACCTGCGTATCAGCGCACTGGCAGCGGAAATTCAGACGAGCGGAAAGCCCCCCAGTGACGTGCAGCAATCTGAATTGCAGAATCTGAAGAAGAAAATGCGCATGGGGTCGACGTTGAGCGCACTACTGGTGTTGATTGCGCTGACCGGAATGGCGCTTGCGCGTTCGCTCTGAGTCGAACGCGCAACCTGTACGTCGGAAATGAAACGTGCGCGGCCGTGGTGGTCGCGCATGTTGTGTATCAGGAACGGCTGCCGGTTGCTTTATGACCTGCCTTCAATCGTGCGGTGGGCGATATTGCCAGCCTTTGGAGACAGTCCAGAGACCACCGAAGATTATGAATATCGGCCACCACTGGTCCCAGGCGAGGTCCAGCAGAAAAATTGCTGCAACAGTGACTATGGCGGCAGCCGAAACCAGCGAGTGCAGCACACGTCCGTCGAATCTGCCGTGTCTGTGATAACGCTGCACCGCATGGACTAGAGGTCCAACAGCACCGATCAGGATGAACAGTGCCCACCAGTTGCGGTAGGTCATGAAACCGAATTGCAGGCCGAAGTTGTTCAGCAGAAACAGCACGCCGATCACGATGAATGCCAGCCCTGTGAACAGAGCGCTGCTGCGCCCGGTATGGCTGCAAATCTCATGCTTTTCCATGATGCGTCCCCATGTGAATTGGTGGCTGTTAAACTAGGTTCAAGGCGGGTTTGCGGCAAGTGACGAACGTCACAATTAAATTGGGACTCAAGTCAGATATCGCCTGCCGGAAAGCGAACGTCCTGATATATGATGCAGGCTAAGCCGGGAAACTGCACAATGGCCGGAGTTGTCACAAGCGGAGGTAGTTGCATGAGTCAGTTGATTGTTGACACCCATTCCGAAAATTTCGAGCAACAGGTTCTGCAATCCGACCTCCCCGTACTGGTCGATTACTGGGCGGAGTGGTGCGCGCCCTGCAAGGCCATGGCCCCGATCCTGGACGAACTTGCCGGCGAATATCAGGACCGACTGCGGATCGCCAAGGTCAACGTCGAAGTTGCGCCGCAGATCGCGCGGCAATACGGCGTGCGCAGCCAGCCGACCATGATGCTGTTCAAGAATGGCAACGTCGAAGCTCAGAAAGTCGGCGCCATGTCCAAATCCCAGTTGAAAGCATTTATTGATCTGAATCTTTGAGCAAGCATGCGGCCGACGCTGCTGCATGATCCGGGAATATTTAACAAAGGGGGTATGACGTGACCGTTCCAGTATTGCTGCCGACTAATGTGCAGAACGAGAGCTTCGCCGGCGTGACTTATCATGTTCAGGGCGAACTGGTGCCGGTGTTGCAGATTGAACTCGGTACCATGCCGGTGTTCTTCGAGCATCACGTGTTGTTGTGGAAAGAGCCCAATGTGAACATCGGCATGAAAGCCGTATCCGGTGCATTCAAACGTGCGGTTGCCGGGCTGCCGATTCTCATGACAGTCGCCGAAGGCCCGGGACGAATTGGTTTCAGCCGCGACGGCGCCGGTCACGTATTCGGTATCCATCTCAACAAGGGCGAATCTATCGAAGTGCGCGAACACCAGTTCCTGGCGGCCACCGATAATCTCGAATATGGATTTTCACGCGTCAAAGGCATCGCCAATATGCTGTTCGGTGGCAGCGGATTTTTCGTCGATACCTTCGCCTGCCGCGATGTGAATGGAATTGTCTGGTTGCACGGCTACGGCAATGTATTCGAAATCACGCTCAAGGCCGGAGAGTCCATCGACGTAGAGCCATCGGCCTGGATCTACAAGCAAGCCAGCGTCCGGATGGAAACCAACATTCAGCGCCTGACGGCGGGCCTGTTCGGCGCCAATGGGCAGCTGGTGGTGAATCGATTCACGGGTCCCGGACGACTGGGTATCCAGTCGATGTCCCTGTACATGCCCGCTGCAAAATAGTCTTCAGCCCGCGGGACCGGCAGGCCGAACCCAACCGGTGGACGATCAGGTCACCACCGGCTTGGCCGGCCCCATCTGTTCCCGTACGATCCGTTTGGCATATTCGCCAGCCTGCGATCGCGCCTGTGCAAGACTCTCGAATTCGCGGGCGTATTGAAGTGTCTTCTTGCGGCCTTCGTTGCCTTCCTCGACCACTTCGGTAATCCGGATGCCATTGACCCGGAACTTGGGTGGTGGCGTGTATACCTTGATTGCATTCTGGGGACGGACCGCTGCCGGCGGCGGCGGGACGATTTCAAACTGAATCCGGAAGATTCCGAATTCGTGCTGGAAATTCAGCATTTCTGTGGGCATGACAATTCCTGATGGCATGGCTAGTCAGTGGCGCGCGTCGCCTGCAGGCAGGAACCCGCGTGAGTTCGAACCGTTAACCTGGGTCGTTCTGATACTTGATCGAGTCCCGTGCGATCATCGGCACGGTTCCGGGGCGGGACGGGTGCGGTCTGCACCTGGCCCATATCAGGAGGTTGATTTGAGGATACGCTCAATCCGGCGTGTAAACCGGAATTGGCGCACAACATGCAAAACTTTTCCGATAATTGCCTCAGGGACGCAGTCTCAACTCGCCTGGTCGGCCATTCCCATGCGCCGCAGCCAGCGGAAGTGAGAAGCGATACCGGACCGGAAGCTGGGATTTTCCCGGTAACGCACCCCGAATTCTTCGCAGGTCTGTTTTACCAGTTTTGACAGAGCCGGATAGTTGGTATGACAGATACGCGGGAACAGATGATGTTCGATCTGGAAATTCAGGCCGCCCACCAGCCAGCAGACGACTTTGTTGTTGCGTGCAAAATTGATCGTACTCTCGATCTGATGCACCGCCCAGGTGTTGTCGATCTGCCCCGTATGCTGATCGGGTTCGGGGAATCCAGCACCTTCCACGCAATGCGCCAATTGGAAGACCACGCTCAGCACCATACCC
>DASUXE010000374.1:0-2455 GCA_036378075.1 Gammaproteobacteria bacterium | reverse complement strand
TTTCTTTCGCCAACTGAAAAAAATGCGATAAAAACACAAAAAAGATCGCAACAAAAACACTAAGCAATACAGTCAATACAACGATAATCGACCTGGAAATGCCTGATGGAGTAACTGAGCGCTGTGGGGGCGCAATTTCTTTCGTCATCCTGACATCAGCAACAAGCCCCACTTCAAGCTGTTGCCGCAGATTGAAAAGGTACGTTTGAAGTTTGGATATTTGATCATCGAGCAAAAGCAATGTTAGTGCCTGATCACTGGCACCACCTTTTCTGGTAATTTCATCCCTGCTACGCACCAGTTTAACTACCTGAGCATTGGCGTCGGATATTTCGGTTAGCAGCAATTTTTTAGTGGCGTCGATACGCAGTTTAAGCAGTGAACCATGTGAAGCATCAAGACTAGTGACCACCGTGTTTAATAGCGATGTGACGTCAGCTTGCTGGTCCGCAGTGCCTCTCGCTGTCAACACTACAACGTCGCTATTCAACGGGTTTATTGCATCAATCTTAATTCTTGAAATTGGCGAGTTCGGATGTGTCGCCGCATACTTTGAAATAACTTCAGGGATTATGCTTTCTTTTAAAGCAGAAATTACAGACTGCGGCTTATCTATCAGATCGAACGCGCTCTTATCGCGCATACCACCGATTTGGATTGTCACATTATAGTCATAGCGCGGAACGTAAAGAGCTGCATAAACCAGTCCGGCGACCAAGACCGATAACGAAACACCAATGAATAATCGCGCATGTCTACGTAAAATACCCCAAAGCTCGATCAGATCAATTTCATCGCTTGCTTGGTGATTCACGGATTTTTCCTGGCTAAATGACGAGCATATGATCTGTTGTTTAACACGATATACAGGAGAATGGCGCTGAAATTTACACTTTCAGCTTAAGTGCCATTTAGAACGGGATATCGTCATCAAAATTCGAATCCCCACCATTGGTCGAAGGCGCAGGTTTTTCGCGCGCAACGGGCGCGCTGTCATCACTGCGTCCACCGCCTGCTCCGCCGCGCGAACCCAGCATCTGCAGGCTGTCGGCAATGATCTCGGTGCTGTAATGCGTCTGACCTTCTTTTTCGTAGGTGCGAGTCCGCAGACGGCCCTCCACATAAACCTGCGAGCCTTTGCGCAAATATTCGGCGGCAATCTCGGCCAAGCGCTTGTAGAACGTGATGCGGTGCCACTCGGTTCGTTCCTGCTGCTCACCGGTCTGCTTGTCCTTCCAGGATTCGCTGGTGGCAATCCGGATATTGGTAACCGCATCGCCGGAGGGCATATAACGGGTCTCTGGATCTGCACCCAGATTACCTACGAGAATGACTTTATTGACGCCGCGTGCCATATAACCCCCGGGACAGTTTTCCCTGGCGTGTGCCAGCAATTAAAAAGAAAGTAAGTTGTTTATTTTATGGGTAAGTGCTCGAAAGGTCACGCTTTTTCCGGTCTTTGCGGCACCTTCAGTGAAATTGAGACCAGCGCCCACAGCACCGCGATCACCAGCCCGAAACCGAATACCCCCGGCAGCCCCCACACGGCCTGCAGGCCCCCGGCAACCACGCCACCTGCGAACATGCCGAGGAACTGGCAGCTTGAATAGATGCCCATGGCGGTGCCCCGGTACTCGGCCGGGGCCATCCGCGAAATCAGGGACGGCAGGCTGGCTTCCAGGAAGTTGAAGGCGCTGAAGAACACCAGCACTCCCAGCGCCACGATCGCCAGGTGCCCGCCGGAAAACAGCAGGATCAACTGGGACAGGCCGATGGCGGCCACCCCGCCCAGGAAAAACTGTTTCATGCGACCGCCGCGCTCCGCAACGATGATGCACGGCACCATCACCACGACCGAGGCCAGCAGCAGCGGCAGGTAGAAATACCATTCCGCACCGCTGTGCATCCCGGAGCGAATCAGCAGGATCGGCACCGCCAGAAAGCTGGCGGTGAGGATGGCGTGCTGGGCAAAGATGCCGAAATCGAGGCGCAGCAGCTGGGGGTCGGCCAGTACCCGGCGGAACAGCGCCGGGACGGCTTCCGCTTCACGCTGAAGATGGGTTTCAAGCGGGACCGGTACCGTCGCGTACAGCAGCACAATGCCCAGTCCGGCCAGCACCGCAGTCAGCCAGAAGATGCCCGGCACCCCGATCCAGTGGTTGAGGACCGGGCCGACCACCATCGCTACAGCGAAAGACAGGCCGATGGTCATGCCGATCACGGCCATGGCCTTCGTGCGGTGCTGCTCGCGGGTCAGATCGGCGCCCAACGCCAGGATGGTGGAACCGACCGCGCCGCAGCCCTGCAGCAGTCGGCCGAGAATGATGCCGTAAATGGAGCCCGAGACCGCGGCCAGCACGCTGCCGGCAGCGAACACCACCAGCCCGCCGGCGATGACCGGCTTGCGCCCGACCCGGTCCGACAGCATGCCGAGCGGAATCTGGAACAGGGCCTG
>DASUXE010000373.1:0-6345 GCA_036378075.1 Gammaproteobacteria bacterium | reverse complement strand
TCCACCATCTGATTGATGGAGCGTTGTGTCGCGGCCTGCTCGCTACCCGTCGCCAGGCGCCAGTTGCCGATTGCCAGATACAAACCTACGGCCAGCAGCGGAATCAGGATGGATGCCGCCAATGCCGTCCAGCGGCGTGGCCGTGCGCGCGCCACCGGCTGGCTGCCATGGTCCGGTTCCGACAGGCTTGTCTGAAATGCTTCTTCCATCTGCCTGCGTGCCGCAAGATAACCCGCGGTGTCCAGCTCGCCGCGCTTGAGCTGCTGTTCAAGTGCACGGAGCTGCTTGTAATGTGCGCGAAACGCCGCCTTGTTGATGCCGCGCGCCGGATCGACCTGGCGCAGCAACGGCCACGCAACGCTGGCGATCGCCAGCAACAACATGATGAATACGATGCTTGCAAAGATCATGGGTCTGATACCGCCACTGGGTTGTTGTCAGTTGTCACGTTCGTCTTCTGCGCGACCACTGTGCGTCTGCTGCAGGATCCGGGTTTTGCTTCGCACCACCAGTACCACCACCAGCGCTCCGATCAGCAGGATCAGAAACGGTCCGCTCCACAATAGCCAGGTATTGGGCTGCACCGGCGGCTTGAACAGCACAAAGTCGCCATAGCGCGCCACCATGTACTGCCTGATCTGGTCATCGGTTTTACCGGCCAGCAACTGGCTGCGCACCTGGGCGCGCAGATCAGCCGCGAGGCTCGCACTCGAATCAGCGATGGTTTCATTCTGACAAACCAGGCAGCGCAATTCGTGGGTCAGGATTTCGTAGCGCTGTTCAAGGTGGCGGTTTGCCAGACCCGGCTCGGTATCCACCGCGAAAACCGGCAGCGCGAACAACAGGGCCAGCAGCGTCATGATGGTGAACGGTAGCATTTTCATCCGCGTGCCACCGCCCGTTGTCCAGCGGATAACGCCGTGTCGGTGGCGCGCACCCGGCGGCGCCAGTCCGACACGGCAAAGATGCCGCCAAATACCATCAGCAAACCGCCCAGCCACAGAAACCGTACCAGCGGCTTGTATTGAAGCCGCATGCTCCATGCACCATTGCCCAGCGGCTGGCCCAATGCGACGTACAGGTCGCGGAACAATCCCGGTTGCAGATCGGCCTCGGTGGCGCTCGAGCTGTTGCCGTCGTAAACACGCTTCTGGGGATGCAGTTCGGTCACCGGTTCACCGTTGCGGGTAATGCGAATAAGTGCTTCGACGCCCTGATAGTTCGGACCGGTGACATCACGGGTTCCGGCAAACTGAAAGTGATACCCGTGTATATCCATGCTCTGCCCCGGCGACAGCGTGACGTCCTGCTCAATACCGAGACTGCTGGTCACCGCGATCCCCAGCGCAACCATCCCGATGCCCAGATGCGCGAGGGTCATGCCCCAGACACTGCGGGTCAACAGCTGGTGGCGACGCCAGCGCAACACGAGGTTCATCAGCGTGCTGACCAGCACCCAGACTGCGGTTGCAGCAGCAACAGTGGCAACCAGGCCGGCATCGCGCCACAGCCAGACGAAAATGAGGATGGTCAGTGCGGCAATCAGCCAGACAGTCAGCTTGTACTGCGCCAGCAGGCGGCCGACTGTGTCGCGTTTCCAGAACACGTAGGGGCCTATCCCCATCAACAGCAGCAACGGCAACATCAACGGCGTGAATATGCTGTCGAAATACGGCGGACCAACCGATATCTTGCCGAGGTTGAGCGCGTCCAGAATCAGGGGATAAAGCGTACCCAGCAGGATCGCGATTGCCGCCACCACCAGCAGCAGGTTGTTCAGCATCAGTAAGGTTTCACGCGACAGCGGTGCGAAACCGTCTTCGGATACAAGCTTGGGCGCGCGCCATGCATACAGCGCCAGCGATCCGCCAACCACCACCGCAATCAAGGCCAGCACGAAGATGCCGCGACGCGGATCGGTCGCAAACGCATGCACAGAGATGAGCACACCCGAACGGACCAGGAAGGTGCCCAGCAGGCTCAGCGAAAATGCTGCGATCGCCAGCAATGCCGTCCAGCTCTTGAACATGCCGCGCTTTTCCGTGACGTTGAGCGAGTGGATCAATGCAGTTGCCACCAGCCAGGGCATGAAGGAAGCGTTTTCCACCGGGTCCCAGAACCACCAGCCGCCCCAGCCGAGTTCGTAATACGACCACCAGCTGCCGAGCGTGATGCCGAGCGTGAGGAACAGCCAGGCGACGATGGTCCAGGGCCGCGCCCACCGCGCCCAGATCGAATCCATTTTTCCGCCGATCAGTGCCGCAATGGCAAACGCGAAGGCAACCGAAAGTCCGACATACCCCATGTACAGCATCGGCGGGTGTCCGGCCATGGCGGGGTCCTGCAGGATCGGATTCAGGTCAGCACCCTGCTGTGCCGGCGGCAACAGGCGCTGGAACGGATCGGATGTGGTCAGCATGAACAACAGGAAACCGATACTGATCACGCCCATCACGGCCAGCACCCGTGAAATGAATTGCAACGGAAGCTTGCCGCTGAATAGCGCAACGCCCACGGTCCAGAGAGCAAGGATCGACGACCACAGCAGCAAGGAACCTTCGTGCGCACCCCACGCTGCTGCAATCTTGTAGATCCAGGGCAGCTGGGTGTTGGAATTCTGCGCGACATACAACACGGAAAAATCACTGCGCAGCAAAGACACCACAAGCATCAGGAACGCCAGCGCGATGAACCCGAACTGCGCACCGGCTGCCGGACGAACCACACGCATCCATGCGGTATCGCCGCGCTGTGCGCCGATAAATCCAAACATGCTTTGCACCAATGCCATGCACAATGCCAGCACCAATGCCATCTGACCGATTTCAGGAATCATCGCTCTCTCCCTGGGGGGCCACCAACCTGTCGCGGCTGCCTGAATCTGCATCGCCGAAACACGGCGCAGTATAGGCAGGCCGGGCGCCGTGACATGTTGATATAGATCAAATCCGTCAGGGGTACAAGCGGCTGAATCAAGTGCATGTCAAACACACGTCGACAACGCAAAATGCACGTAAAAAACCCACCGTCCGGCGATTATGGAACACGACGGCGAGCTGAGCGGCGGGTCATTGTGAAAACGGTTCCGGGTTCACAGACCGAGACGTTTTTGACCTGGATCAATGTCCCACCTCCGGCCGGGCCCTAGGCTGGGCGCGTCCGATCAGGGTAAACAGTCAAAAGGACATGCCATGGAGGTCTACGAGGCAGATATCGCGATTGTGGGAGCCGGCGGCGCCGGCTTGCGCGCTGCCATCGCGGCAGCCGAAACCGACCCCAGACTCAGGATCGCGCTGATCTCCAAGGTCTATCCGATGCGCAGCCACACAGTGGCCGCGGAAGGCGGCTCCGCCGGCGTGGTACAGACACACGACAGCCTCGATTATCACTTCAACGATACCGTCGGCGGCGGTGACTGGCTGTGCGAGCAGGACGTGGTCGACTATTTTGTTGCGCATTGCACCGAGGAGATGGTGCAACTCGAGCACTGGGGTTGCCCGTGGAGCCGCAAACAGGATGGGCACATTAACGTGCGCGCGTTTGGCGGTATGAAAGTCGAACGCACCTGGTTCGCGGCCGACAAGACCGGCTTCCACATGCTGCACACGTTGTTCCAGACTTCGATCAAATACCCTTCCATCCGGCGCTTCGACGAATATTTCTGCGTTGACCTGGTGACCGCGGACGGACGCGTCCAGGGCATCGTGGTTATCGAGATACGCACCGGGCAATTCACCCTGATCAAGGCGGGCGCCGTCATCATCGCAACCGGCGGCGCCGGACGCGTGTTTCGCGAGAACACCAATGGCGGCATCGTGACCGGCGACGGCATGGCGCTGGCCTATCGTCACGGCGTGCCGCTGCGTGACATGGAGTTTATGCAATACCACCCCACCTGCATGCCGGGCACCGGTTTGCTGTTTACCGAGGCCTGCCGCGGTGAGGGTGGTTTGCTCCTCAACAAGGATGGTTATCGCTACCTGCAGGATTACGGTCTCGGACCGGCGGAGGACAAACCTCGCAACAAGGCCATGGAACTCGGGCCGCGCGACCGCCTGAGTCAGGCGTTCTGGTACGAACAGCAGAAGGGCCGCACCATCGAGGGACCTCACGGCCCGGTCGTGCACCTGGATATGCGCCACCTTGGCGAAACCTATCTGCGTGAACGCCTGCCGCAGATTTACGAAATGGCGGAAACCTTTCTGGGCATCGACCCGGCACGCGAACCGATCCCGGTGCGTCCGGCGGTGCATTACACCATGGGTGGAATCCTGGTTGACGGACACTGCGCGACACCGCTGCCGGGGCTGTATGCCGTCGGTGAATGTTCCAGCGTCGGCATCCACGGCGCCAACCGGCTCGGTTCCAATTCGCTGGCCGAACTCTGCGTATTCGGCAAAGTCGCCGGCAGCGAAGCCGCAGTGTTTGCAAAATCAGCGGCGCCCGGAAAAACCGCGACCCTGATGGATCAGGCACGAGCCGCCCAGCAGCGCATGGAATCGCTGGTCAATCGCAGTGACGGCAGTGAGCGACTGGCAACCCTGCGCAAGGAAATGGCGCAGACAATGGAGGATGGCTGCGGGATCTACCGGCTTGCCGAGAGCATGCAGGCGACCTGCGACAAGCTCGGCGAACTCCGGGAGCGCTTCCGAAACGTTCACGTGGAAGACAAGTCCCGCGTCTGGAATTCCAACTGGCTGGCCACAATCGAACTCGGCTATCAGCTCGAAGTCGCGCAGGCGATGGTGTATTCCGCCATCAATCGCAAGGAATCACGCGGTGCGCACCAGCGTCTCGACGGCTATGAAAGCCGCGACGACGCGAACTACCTCAAACATACACTCGCCTACTCCAATGGCGCGGCCGCACCCCGCATCGAGTACGGCCCGGTAAAAATCACCAAATCACAACCGGGAGTACGTGCCTATGGCGCGGCTGGCGAACAGGCGGAACGGAACCGGAAAGCAGCAGGTGACTGAGATGCTGAATAACCAGAAAACCATCGTGATGGACATCCTCCGCTACCGCCCGGAGCAGGACACCGCGCCGGTATTGCAAAGCTACAACGTCCCGTTCAGTGACGACATGTCGGTGCTGCAGGGGCTGCAGTACATAAAGGATTACCTCGACGGCAGTCTGAGTTTCCGCTGGTCATGCCGGATGGCGATCTGCGGCAGTTGCGGCATGATGGTCAACGGCACGCCGCAGCTGGCCTGCAAGACTTTTTTACGCGACATTTATCCGGATCATGTCCGGGTCGAAGCATTGGCGCACTTTCCGATCGAGCGTGACCTGGTTGTGGTCATGGACGACTTCATCGAGAAACTGGAAAGCATCAAGCCCTACATCATCGAAAAGGAATCCCGCACTCTGGCGCAAGGCGAATATCTGCAGACCCCTGCCGAGCGCGATCTGTATGAACAATTCAGCTCCTGCATCAATTGCATGTTGTGCTATGCCGCCTGCCCCCAATACGGTCTGAATCCGGAGTTTCTCGGACCTGGCATCATTGCGCTGTTGCATCGCTACAATCTTGACTCGCGCGACAACGGCGAAAATCAGCGCCAGCCGCTGGTGAATTCAGAAGCCGGGGTTTTCAACTGCACCGCCGTCGGTTACTGCTCGGAAGTCTGTCCGAAACTGGTCGATCCGGCCAACGCGGTAAACGTCAACAAGACCCAGGCGGCCAAGGACTACTTCCTGCGCTTCGTAACGCCACGGGGAGGTACGCGATGATCAGTTCCCCGGCCAATGGCCGACGCCCGTATGTTCGCAGCATGAAAGACTGGTGGCGACGCAACCCCTTCTATATCGAATACATGCTGCACGAGGGCACCGCGCTGCTGGTTGCAGCCTATGCCCTGGTGCTGCTGATCGGCCTGCTGCGCCTTTCGCAGGGCGAAGCGGCATGGGATGCGTGGTTGCGGGCACTGTCATCTCCACTGTCAATCGGTTTTCACGTGATCATTCTGGTCGCTGTGACCTACCATGCCTGGACCTGGTTCAACATCATGCCGCGCACCCTGCCACCGATGAGGCTCAACGGCAAACGCCTGCCCGCAGCCGTCATCGTCTACGGCGGTCTGACGGCCGTGCTCGTCGTCAGCTTGTTGCTGGTGTGGCTGGCATGGAGGCTCGGGACATGAAAACCGCCGCATTGAAACGTTCTAACGCACCCGTCTTCTGGTTACTGTTCGGCGCCGGTGGCATGCTGTCGGCACTGGCCGGTCCAGCACTGGTATTCATTACCGGCATCGCGGCGCCGCTCGGGCTGCTACCGGCTGGTTCGTTTTCGTATGAACACATGCTGATGTTCGCGCATTCGTGGCTCGGCGGGATATTTCT
>DASUXE010000372.1:0-15999 GCA_036378075.1 Gammaproteobacteria bacterium | reverse complement strand
GAGTTATTGGCGGTGTTTCTGCGCACCGGCAGCCGGGGGCGAACCGCAGTCGACCTGGCGCGTGATTTGTTGTCTGAATTCGATGGACTGCGCGGCATCCTGACCGCCGACCGGCGGCGGTTATGCGCCGCCCACGGCATTGGTAATGCCAAGTTTGCCCAGCTGCAGGCAGTGCTCGAGATGGCACGCCGGCATCTCGGCCAGCGCCTGCAGCGCGGCGACCCGCTGACGGACCCTGCCGCGACCCGCGAATACCTGAGTGCGGCACTCCGCGACCTGCGCCATGAAGTGTTCGCTTGCCTCTACCTTGATACCCGGCACCGGATCGTCGGCTGGGAAGAGCTGTTCCGGGGTACCCTCGACGGCACCAGCGTGCACCCCCGCGAGGTGGTGCGGCGCGCCCTGGACCATAACGCGGCCGCACTGATCTTCGCCCATAATCATCCGTCCGGGGTCGCAGAACCGAGCGACGCCGACCGGCGCCTGACCCGGCGCCTCCGGGAAGCCCTGTCGCTGGTGGATATCCGGGTCCTGGACCACTTCGTGGTCGGTGACGGCGAGGCGGTTTCTTTCGCGGAACGCGGGCTTTTATAGGGCCTGGCGCTTGCCAAATAAGGCCCGGCTGCTAAAATACCCGCCCTTTCGCCTGTCCATGGGCGACGGATTAGTCAAACGAGGATTTGATCATGTCGAGAGTCTGCCAGGTCACGGGCAAAGGCCCGGTTACCGGGAACAACGTCTCGCACGCCAATAACAAGACGCGCCGCCGGTTCCTGCCGAACCTGCACGTGCATCGTTTCTGGCTGGAGACTGAAAACCGTTTCGTGCGCCTGCGGGTGTCGTCCAAGGGTATGCGCATCATCGACAAGCTCGGCATCGAACAGGTCGTTTCCGATCTGCGCGCCCGCGGCGAAAAGATCTGAGGACTGAACCATGCGCGACAAGATCAAACTGGTTTCCAGTGCCGACACCGGCCATTTCTATACCACCACCAAGAACCGCCGCTTGCATCCCGACAAGATGGAAGTGAAGAAATTCGATCCGGTGGTGCGCAAGCACGTGATGTACAAAGAAGCCAAGATCAAATAATCACGCCGCCGAGATCCAACAAAAAACCCGCCACAAGGCGGGTTTTTTGTTTGCGGCAATTCCTGCCAACTCAGATTGACTGCAGCTTGTACCGGCGCAGACTGGCGGAGAAATCCTTCAGTCTCGCAATACCTGTAGCTTCGGCTTGTGCGCACCATTCCTTGAATTGCGCCAGCAGATGTTCGTTGCTCAATGACGTGTTATCCCACAATGCCTGCAAGCGCTGACGGAATTCATACACCGTCTGGAGTGCCTGGCTTTCGGCCAGCGTTTTCTGCAGTCGAACGCGCGCGCTCTCGTCGAGCAGGGTCTCCTCCCGCACCAGCAGACGGCGTGCTCTCGCCAGTAATGCGCGGCCGGCCGCGCCGGCTTTCTGCTTTTCGGCTTCCCAGACCGGGCGCATCACGTCATGGCTGTAATGCCGCAGCACATGCAGACGGTTCACGATCACCGCACGCACGGTTTCCAGATCCACATGCTGGCCGGCATGCAACACCGGCTTGGGCGCCACGCGGCGGACTTTCGCCAGGCCCATGAATTCGAAGGCGCGGATATACCACCAGCCCAGATCGATTTCCCATGGGCGGAGCGCGAACTTGGCGGAGCTGGGGAAGGCATGATGGTTGTTGTGCAATTCCTCGCCACACAGGACGAATCCCCAGGGCGACACATTAGTGGCAGCATCCTTGCATTCGAAATTGCGATACCCGGAATAATGGCCGACACCGTTGACAACACCTGCTGCCAGAAACGGGATCGTCACCATCTGCACGGCCCATACGGTGATCCCGATCGGGCCGAACAGCAATACATCGATCACCAGCATTGAATAGATGCCAAGCCGGCTGTGGCGCCGATATACGTTACGCTCGATCCAGTCGTCCGGCGTACCCCGGCCGTATTTCTCGACTGTTTCGGCGTTATTGGCTTCTGCCCGGTACAACTCCGCACCTTCGAGCATGACCTTGCGCAATCCGCGTATCTGCGGGCTGTGCGGATCCGCTGCGGTTTCGCAGTGCGCGTGGTGTTTGCGATGCACGGCGACCCATTCGCGGGTCACCATGCCGGTGGTCATCCATAACCAGAAACGGAAGAAATGCCGCAGGGCTGGATGCATGTCCAGGCCACGATGGGTCTGATCACGATGCAGATAAAGCGTCACGCCGGTGATCGTGATGTGCATGGAAACGGCGGTGACAAGAAAACTAACCCAGAGCGGCGCATCAAGAAGGCCATGAATGAATGACAAAGCAGAGTACCTCGGACACAAAAAGCGTATAGCAATGGCTGAAACTATAGAACAACCTCCCGGGAGCGTCCACCTGACGCCGCCAGCCCGGCTGCCGCAAGGCCCGCAGGCCGCCCCGCCTGCGTTACCATGGAACTTTCCGCGCCTTGGGGCACCTATAGGCAGGGTTATCCGGTAGCAGGGGGCTGCGTTGCCCGGCTCACTTCCAACTCCAACACCCGGTTCAGAGGCCATGAACGACAGCGAGATACTGGTCAAGGTCGAGAATCTTTACCGTTATTACGACGAGCATTGCGCTGTCCAGGATGTCAGCTTCGAATTGCGCAAGGGCGAGATCCTGGGCTTTCTCGGGCCGAACGGTGCCGGCAAATCCACCACCATGCAGATCCTGTCAGGCAACCTGGCGCCGAGCGCCGGGCGGGTCGTCATCAATGGCATCGATCTGCTCGACGAACCGAAACGCGCCAAGGCCGGCATCGGCTATCTGCCGGAAGTGCCGCCCCTGTATCCGGAACTCTCGGTTGATGAGTACCTGGATTACTGCGCGCGTCTGAATCGGGTACCGCGCGACGAGGTGCGTAACGCGCGTGAGTCGGCCAAGCAACGTTGCGGTCTGAAGGAAACAGGACGGCGGCTGATCGGCAATCTCTCAAAAGGATTCCAGCAACGCGTCGGCATCGCGCAGGCCATTATCCACTCGCCGGCAGTAGTCATCCTGGACGAACCGACTGTCGGACTGGATCCGATCCAGATCCGCGAGATCCGGGCACTCATTACGGATCTTGGCCGTGAACACAGCGTGATTCTTTCCACTCACATCCTGCCGGAAGTGCAAACGCTGTGCAGCCGGGTACAGATCATCAACAAGGGGCGTCTGGTGTTCAGCGACACACTGGTGGGACTGTCCGCACAACTGCAGGCGTCAAGCCTGCTGCTGACGCTCAGGCGGTCGCCGAATGCAGCAAAACTGGAAACCATTTCCGGTGTTAAAACCGTTCAGCAGCTAAGCGATAACCATTGGCGTATCGGCTTCGCACCGGAACACAATCCCGCGGAAACCGTCGCCGCCGAAGCCGTGCAACAGGGTTGGGGGCTACTGGAACTGGTCCAGGAACGCCAAACCCTCGAACAGATTTTCGTGGCGCTGACCTCCAGCGATGACACGGCACGCACTGTCGCGTCAGCCGCCACCAGCGAGGCTGCAACATGATGACGTTCACCATCGCCTGGCGCGAACTGCGGCAAATGTTCCTGTCACCGCTCGCCTGGTGCGTACTCGGGGTCATCCAGTTCATTCTCGCCTGGATGTTTCTGATTCAAGTCGATCAGTTTCTCAAGTACGCGCCCGCCCTGGCTTCCAATCCCGGCGCACCGGGGGTGACCGATTTCGTTTCGGCCGGGCTGTTCAGCAGCGCCAGCATCGTGTTGCTGATGGTCGTGCCGCTGATGAGCATGCGCCTGATGGCCGAAGAACGCCGTAATGGCGCGCTCAGCCTGCTGATGTCGGCACCGGTCAGCATGACCGAAATCGTGCTGGGCAAATATCTCGGCCTGCTGCTGTTTCTGCTGATCATGCTGTTCATGATCACCTTGATGCCGCTGTCGTTGACCGTCGGCACGCATCTGGACTACGGCAAACTGTTCTCCGGAATGTTCGGACTTGCTTTGTTACTCGGTGCGTTTGCCGCCATCGGTCTCTACATGTCGACGCTGACCCGGCAACCGGTAATCGCGGCGGTTAGCAGTTTCGGTGTTCTGCTGTTGCTGTGGATAATCAGCTGGGCGGGCAGTGGCGATGAACGCTACAGCGCCGTGTTCCATTATCTGTCGTTGCTGGATCATTATGGCTCGCTGTTACGCGGAGCGTTCAATACCAGCGACGTTATTTACTACCTGCTGTTCATTCTGACGTTCCTGGTGCTGAGCATCCGCCGGCTCGATTCGTTCAGATTGCAACACTAAGTTCTCCGGAATCATCCAATCATGCGCGTTACCCGTAAATCCCGCTTGCAGATCAGATTGCAGAACCTGATCTTCTATGTTCTGTTTCTCGGCTTCATCGGTGTCAGCGCCTGGCTCAGTACTCAATACGTCTACAAGGCCGACTGGACGTACGGTCATCGCAATTCATTGACGCCGGCCAGCGTCAAACTGCTCAAGACGCTCGACCAGCCGCTCGAATTCACCGCCTTCGCCCGCGACAATCCCGAATTGCGCCAGGCACTGACGCGTTTCGTGGACAAATACAAAGCCGTCAAACCGGATACCACGCTGACGTTTGTGAATCCGGATGCCGATCCGCAAGCGGCCCGTGAGCAAGACATCACCGCCAACGGCGAGCTGGTGATCCGTTACGCCGGACGTACCGACAAAACCACCCAGATCAATGAAAGCACCGTCAGCAATGCCATTGAACGCCTGGCGCGCGCCACCACCCGCTACGTGGTGTTTCTGGAGGGCGACGGTGAACGCGATCCGCACGGGCAACACAACTTCGACCTTGGTGACTTTGGCACCCAGCTGACCCAAAAGGGTTTCAAGGTGGAGAGCGTGAATCTGGCCGCCACGCCGAGCATTCCGCAGAACACCTCGGTGCTGGTCATTGCAGGGCCGCAGGCCAACCTGCTGCCGGGAAGTGTCAAACTGATCACCGACTACGTACAACGCGGCGGCAACCTGCTGTGGCTCGATGACCCGGGGAAAAGCTACGGGCTGGATCCGTTGGCAGCGTCACTCGGCATCCGGTTTGGCAACGGCACGATCGTCGATCCTGATTCGCAATTGCTGGGCATCAACGATCCCACCGTAGTGCTGGTTGCCAAATACCAGAGCGACAGCCTGATTACCCGCGGCTTCTCGACCGCCACCCTGTTTGCACGCGCTACGGCGATCGAGAACAACGGAAAATCTGACTGGCAAAGCACCGAATTTCTCAAGACCCTGCCCCGCAGCTGGCTCGAAACCGGCAAGCTCGAGGGCGCGGTCCGTTTCGATCCCAAGCGTGGCGACAAGCAGGGCCCGCTTTCGATCGGCGTGGCGCTGACCCGGGAGATCAAACCGGGAACCGACGGGAAATCGGCGGATGCCAAACCTGTCGAGCAGCGAATCGTGGTCACCGGTGACGGCGATTTCCTGTCCAATGCCTATCTCAATAATGGCGGCAATCTGAATCTGGGGCTCAATATCTTCAACTGGCTGTCACATGACGACAGCTATCTCAACATCAATCCGGAATCGGCACCCGACCGCACGCTGACTTTGTCGAATACCGCGAGTGCCGCGATCAGCATTGGTTTCCTGTTCGCCTTGCCGCTGTTTCTGATCGTGTTCGGTTTCACCTTCTGGATACGCCGTCGCCGCAGATAGAGCTGAGAAACAGTCAATGAACAAACGCTGGGTTTTGAACCTTGGATTGCTGATCCTGATAATCACGCTTGGCCTGTTTGCCTGGTTCAAGCCCGGCATCAAGCCGTCACCGGTCGAACCAGCACTGACGACGTTAAAAGCAGCCGACATCCACGACATTGAAATAGTGCGTCCCGACGCACCGCACATCAAACTGCAGCGCCAGAACAACCGCTGGCGGATGCTGGCGCCGCGCGACGTGGCTGCCGACGGTTACCTGGTCAAGGCGTTTCTCGACAGCCTCGCCGCTCCCACCTTGCGTCACTTCAAAGTCGAAACGGCCGAGCTGGACAAATTCGGGCTGGCAAAACCACAACTGCAACTGCGGTTGAATGACAGCGAGATTGATTTCGGTACCACCGAACCGCTGGGGGGGAATCGCTATGTCAAGGTTGGCGATACCCTCTATCTCACCACCGGCGAATTGTTCTACCGTCTGAGTCATGACGCGCTGTGGTGGGTGGACAAGCAATTGTTGCCAGCCGACGCGCACATCACCGCCCTGCAGCTCCCGAACGCCACGCTCACGCTGCAAAACGGCAAATGGCAATTGACGCCGGCCAATCCGGCCATTTCAGCCGATGCCATTCAGAAACTGGTTGATGCCTGGCACGATGCCCGCGCCCTGTCGGTACTGACTCCCGAAGCCGGGAGATCCAGCGGCGAGGCCGCGATCCAGCTTGCTGGAAAAGCCCAGCCGTTGCGCTTTGAAATCCTCGACAATCCGGATTTTCTGATATTGGTACGTCCGGACCTGAAACTCGAATACCGTTTCGAGCAGGACCAACGCAGGGCGCTGCTTGAATTGCAGCCAACAAGAGCCGGAAAGACCGCCACAGGGCATAATGGTGCGAAGGAATCTCCAGATGCCCGAACTGCCGGAAGTCGAAACCACCCGCCGGGGCATTGAGCCCCATCTGCTGGGCCGTGTTGTCACGGCGCTCACCGTGCGCGAGCGCCGTCTGCGCTGGCCGGTGCCACGCGCGTTGCTGAACAGTCTGCCCGGCCAGCGTGTCAACGCGGTGACGCGGCGTGGCAAATATCTGCTGCTCGAAACCGCCGCCGGCACCGCAATCCTGCACCTCGGCATGTCGGGCAGCCTGCGCGTGGTTTCGAAGCTCACACCACCGCAGAAACACGATCATGTGGATATCGTGCTCGACAATGAACGCTTGCTGCGCTTGCGCGACCCGCGACGTTTCGGCAGCCTGCTCTGGACCACCACCGATCCCGCAAAACACAAGCTGTTACGCGGGCTGGGCCCGGAACCCTTGAGCGACGGATTCAGCGGTGATCACCTGTTCGAGATGTCGCGCAAGCGCAAGGTCGCCGTGAAAAGTTTCATCATGGACAGCCATGTCGTGGTTGGCGTCGGTAACATCTACGCCAGCGAAACCCTGTTTCTGGCCGGCATTCATCCGGAACGGGCGGCAGGGCGCATCTCGCGGCAACGCTACGGGTTGTTGGCTGACAGTATCCGCATAGTGCTGACTGCCGCGATCAAGGCCGGCGGTACCACCTTGCGGGATTTTGTCCGCGAGGACGGTGCGCCGGGCTATTTCCGTCAGCATCTGCGGGTTTATGATCAGGCCGGTCAGCCGTGCGAACGCTGCAAGACGCCCATTGTCGCCACGGTGACAGGACAGCGTGCCACATACTACTGCCCGCGTTGCCAGACCTGATTCGAACCTGCTGCGTGTTGAAAACAGTTTGCAGGACTAAAATTGACAGATTCAATCCGGAACCAATCCCATGGGTAATCGGCTCAGCAAGATTTACACGCGCACCGGTGACGACGGCAGCACCGGTCTGGGTGACGGCACCCGCGTCGCGAAAGACAGTGCACGCGTGGAAGCGTATGGCACCGTGGACGAATTGAACAGCGCCATCGGCATGTTGTTGGCGGAGAATCTACCTAACCAGGCCAGCGAAGCGCTCATCCGTATCCAGCACGAGTTGTTTGATCTCGGCAGCGAACTCTGCGTGCCGGGCTATACGGCGATCACGCCCGAACACATTGCGTGGCTCGAACAGACTCTCGATGGATGCAACGCGGATCTGCCTCCGCTCAAGGAATTCATCCTGCCGGGGGGCAGTCGGGCAGCGGCAATCTGTCACATGGCACGCACGATCTGCCGGCGTGCCGAACGGCGCACCCTCACGCTGCATCGCGAATCGCCGGTCAACAGTGAAGTCCTGCGTTATCTGAACCGCTTGTCGGATCTGTTGTTTGTGCTCGCGCGCGTGATCGCACGCCAGGATGGCGGCAGCGAAGTACTCTGGAAGCATGAACGGCGCAAGCGCTGAACACGCAAATTTCGCCTGCCGTCAGTGACCAGGATGCTGACGCGTGATTTCCAGATCCTGGCAAAGCTGTTTGCCACCTTGCAGTATCCGGGGCGTCGCGCGCTCCAGCAAATCGCCTGAAATGCGGTACAGGCTGCCGGTCTTTACCGCACTCAATTGCGGCCAACGCTGCCACTGCTTGAGTCTCGTGACGGCAGCCGGGTCATCGCCGGTCACGACAGCCTGAGGATCACGCGCCAGCACGGTTTCCAGACCGACCGATGCGGCCAGCGGATGCAGATCGGCGAATACATTGCGGCCGCCGCAAAGTTCGAGCATACGGTTGATGATCTGGGCACCGCCTATCGTGTACAACGGCGTTGCGGAGATTTCATAAAACACCCGCATCGGCTCGCGATTAGCATAGGCCTTGCGCAACTGATCCAACCCTGCAAGAAAGGATTGCGCGGCAGCATGCGCGGCTTCCTCATGACCGGTGGCCCGGCCAATGCTTTCCAGGTTGGAAGCAATATCAGCGAGCCGCTGCGTGCCAATCACCAGCACCGGCAAATTCAAGCTCCGCAAGCGTTCGATCAGCGAGACCGGCGTGCCGCCCTGCCAGGCCAGCACCAGATCGGGCCTGAGCGCCAACACGCGTTCGGTATCCACGCGAAAGGCATCACCGATACGCGGCAGCTGCCTGGCTGCAGCGGGATAATCGCTGTATGCGCTGGTCCCGACCAGGGTTGCTCCCGAACCGGCGGCATACGCCAGTTCGGTGAGATCGGGCGCGAGACTGACAATGCGCTGCGCCGGTACCGATAACCGGAGTTGCTGGCCGTCGGCGCCCGTCAGCGTGACCGCCGCATGCAACAGCGGCGACAGCAACAAAAGCAACACGGCGACGGTGGCACGGATCACCATGCGAGACCGAATAACGTAACCAGACCGTACACCACCAGCCAGATGATCAGAGTGCGCTGCACCAGCGCCAACGCCGAACGCATCCGGCCAACCCCGGCTTCCTGATCGATGCCGCGCAAGGCTCCCAGACCCGCGCAAACCAGCACGTCGTTGTTCATCTGAAAGAACTGCGCGCCGCAGGTATTGTAGTAACTGCGCAAATCCGACACCGCGTCTTCGAAGCTGCCCGCCAGTGCGTAGCCAAGTGCGGCAAGATGCGCCGGTAACCAGGCCAGAATGCCGTATAAACGTTCGGTAGCGGCCCTGAATTGCGGGGAAACACCCGATTCCCGGGCAGCAACATGAAGAAATTGTGTGCTGCGATAGAGCACTGCACCCGCCGGACCCAGCAAGGCAAACCACAGCAGGACCCCGAACAACCGGTCATTGGCGAGTGCGAGCACCGCGCGCGTCATCGCTTCGCTGCGCGCCACACTGTCGGCTGGTGGCTCGGAACCGAGAAGTTTACGCGCCAGATCCATCGCCCGGGTTTCATCTCCAGCCTGCACTGCTTCCATGTAAGCACGCATTTCGGTGGACAGATCGCGCGGACCCAGGGTAAACAGCAGCACGGCGATCGCGAACAGGAAGCCGAACAGGCCCCACACATGCGTAAGCAGGTGTCCCAGAAACAAGATGACGACCGTTGGCACCAGCACCGTCACCAGCACGCCGGCGCTGGCGCGCCAGAACTCGCCGGGCCGAAGCAAGGCGGGCACTGCATCGAGATAGGAACGGAACCAGCGCGCGCCACGGATCGGTTCGAGATGGCGCAAGCCCTGATCGAGCAGCAAGGCAAGCAACATGGCAACGAAGCTCATCGGGCACCCTCATTCTGCAGGTTCGGCGCGGCACAACCGGATTCAATCCGCGCGTTCATGGTACTCAGTTGCGTGCCGCTCTGCACCCGCACGATCAAACCAGCAAATCATGATACCGCTGCCAGTCGAACGCCGGGCCCGGATCAGTCTTGCGGCCCGGCGCGATATCGCTGTGCCCGACGACGCAGGATCGGCTGATACCCGGATAGCTTGCCATCAATGCCCGGGTGACGGATCCGAGCACCGAATATTGCACAGCTTCGTAAGCTTGATCGTCACAGCCTTCCAGCTCGATGCCGATCGAGAAGTCATTGCAGGCTGCACGACCCTGGAACTGTGAAACACCCGCGTGCCAGGCGCGCCGATGGAACGGCACGAATTGAACCACTTCGCCATCCCGGCGGATCAACAGGTGTGAGGAAACACGTTGCGCGGCAATCCCGGCAAAATACGGGTGCGCATTCACGGGCAATTGCCCCAGGAAAAACGCCTCGATCCAGCGCTCACCATACTGCCCGGGCGGCAGACTGATGCCATGGATCACCAGCAACTCGATCCCGGTATCCGCCGGCCTGTCGTCACAGTGCGGGGAAACCAGCTGACGGGCGCCCAGCATGAGGCCCGTTTCGACATCCACCCGGTATCCGGCTTGCTTCATGCCTCCATGTTGCCCTGCCGGGCGTAAATGCGCAAAATGCGAACTTCAAAGGCACACCGCCTGCTGTGGACAACAGGATGCCCAAAAAACGTCCGGTCCCCGAACTTAGAGAAATGCTGCACGGCATCATCGCCGCACCCTCGGTGAGCAGCGTCAGCCCTGAATTCGACATGAGCAACCATGAGGCGGCCAGCCGCATCGCCGGCTGGCTGGAAGCAATCGGTTGTGCGGTGGAAATGCAGGAAATTCCCGGTTTTCCCGGCAAATTCAACGTGATCGGCACTCTTGGCAGCGGTCCAGGCGGGCTGGTCCTGGCCGGTCACATGGACACGGTACCATTCAACGAAGACCGCTGGAGCTCAGATCCGTTCTCGCTCACCGAGCGCAACGGCCAGCTGTACGGTCTCGGCATCTGCGACATGAAGGGGTTTATTCCGCTCGCCATCGAAGCCGCCGCGCGCTATACCGACAGCGAGCTGGCGCAGCCGTTGATCATTCTCGCCACGGCCGACGAAGAAAGCAGCATGAGCGGCGGACGCGCGCTGGTCGCGGCTGGCCGGCCCAAGGCCCGTTACGCGGTGATCGGCGAACCGACCAGCCTGCGCCCGGTGCACATGCACAAGGGCATTCTGATGGAAGCGATCCGGGTGGTGGGGCGCGCCGGTCACTCAAGCGACCCGGCGCTGGGCAGCAACGCACTTGAAGGCATGCACCGGATCATCGCCGGACTGCTCGACTACCGCGACGAATTGCAACACCGTCATCACAATCCGCATTTCGCCGTGCCGGTACCCACCCTCAATCTCGGTCACATCAAAGGCGGCGACAATCCCAACCGGATCTGCCCCGACTGCGAACTGCACCTCGATCTACGTACGCTGCCCGGCATGGAGGTCGAAACCGTACGGGCCGAATTGCATTCCAGAATGCGCACGGCGCTTGCCGACCGCGACTACGCGCTGGAATTCCACAGCCTGTTCGAAGGCGTCAATCCGCTGGAAACCTCGGCCAATTCCGCAATCGTGCGCGCTGCCGAACGTCTGACCGGGCACAGCACTGAGGCGGTTGCGTTCAGCACCGAAGCGCCGTTCCTGCAGGCACTCGGCATGCAGACCGTGGTCCTGGGTCCCGGCGACATCCGGGTCGCACACCAACCCGACGAATCACTGCCGCTCGCCACGCTCAATCCCACTCTGGAAATACTCGACCAGTTCATCCGCGAGTTTTGCATGACGCAGACTGCCGCCGCATCGATGTGATAGCGTATTTTCCTGCATGAGTCGCAATACTGAATTCGCGCAGCGTGATCTGGCGGTGCTGTGGCATCCCTGCACGCAGATGAAGGACCATGAATGGCTGCCGATCGTTCCGATCCGCCGCGGTCAGGGTGCATGGCTGGAAGATTTCGACGGCCGCCGCTATCTCGATGCCATCAGTTCCTGGTGGGTGAACCTGTTCGGGCATGCCAATCCGCGCATCAATGCCGCGCTGGCAGAACAAGCCTCGCAACTCGAGCACGTGATCCTCGCTGGCTTCAGCCATGAGGCGGTGGTGGAACTCTCCGAACGCCTGGTGTCGGTGACGCCGCCGGGATTGAGCCGCTGCTTTTACGCCGACAACGGTTCGTCAGCCGTGGAAGTCGCGCTCAAGATGAGCTTCCACTACTGGCTGAACACCGGCCAACCGCAGAAAACCCGTTTCATCACGCTCAGCAACAGCTACCACGGTGAAACCCTGGGAGCACTCGCAGTCGGCAATGTCGAGCTCTACAAGTCGACTTACAAACCACTGCTGATGGATGTAATCACTGTCCCCGGCCCGGATTGTTTCCAGCGCGAGTCCGGCGCAAGCTGGGAAGCGCACACCCGGCGGATGTTCGCGCACATGGAACAGGCGCTGGAACAACACCACCACGAAACCTGCGCCGTGATCCTGGAACCATTGGTGCAGTGTGCCGGCAACATGCGCATGTACCATCCGGTGTATCTCGAATTGCTGCGCGAAGCCTGCGACCGGTACGGTGTGCATCTGATCGCCGATGAAATCGCCGTAGGCTTCGGCCGTACCGGCACGCTGTTCGCATGCGAACAGGCGGGCATCACGCCGGATTTCATGTTGTTGTCGAAAGGTCTGACCGGCGGTTATCTGCCATTATCCGTGGTACTCACGCATGAACGGATTTATGAAGCGTTTTACGACGACTACACCAGGCTGACGGCATTCCTGCATTCCCACAGTTACACCGGGAGTGCGCTGGGCTGCCGCGCTGCGCTCGCAACGCTGGATATTTTCCGCGACGATAACGTGATTGAACGGAACCAATCACTGGCAACTCGAATGCGCACCGCTGTCGCTCACCTCGAGGATCATCCGCATGTAGCGGAAATCAGGCAGCACGGCATGATCCTGGCGATCGAGCTGGTAAAGGACAAGGCGCGCCGGGAGCCCTATCCGTGGCAGGAACGCCGTGGTCTCAAGGTTTATCAGCACGCGCTGACCCGTGGCGTACTGTTGCGGCCGCTGGGCAACGTGGTGTACTTCATGCCGCCTTACGTCGTAACGGCGGACGAGATCGCACTGATGGCCGAGGTCGCCAGCGAAGGCATCGCGATCGCGACGCGGGACGCGGCATGAGAATTCCGCGTATCTACACCCCGCAGACGCTCAACATGGGACAATTGCTGGAGCTGGAGCCGGCTGCGTCGAAACATCTGCTTACCGTGCTGCGGCTCAAGCCCGGTGCGGCGTTGGTGCTTTTCAACGGTAACGGCCGCGAATTCAGTGCACGTCTCGAAGGCGCCACAAAGCAGCGCGCTTCTATCAGCGTGGACGCACAACAGCCTGCACGCACGGAATCGCCGCTCCACATCACCCTGGCACAGGGCATCTCGCGCGGCGAGCGCATGGATTACACCTTGCAGAAAGCCGTGGAACTGGGCGTGACTCATATTGTTCCGCTGTCCACCGAGCGCAGCGTGGTCAGACTGGATGACAAGAATGCGGAGCGCAAACTTTCACATTGGCAAAATGTTGTGATCGGTGCTTGTGAACAATCCGGCCGCCTGCTGGTGCCGGAGATTGCGGAACCAGTGTCACTCGATCACTTCCTGACCGGCAATGACACCGGAACCGTACTCAACTTGTTGCTCGACCCGGAAGCAGAAACCTCGCTGCGCATGCTGGCCCGCCCAATCGGGCAAAAGCTGCTGTTGCTGGTGGGACCGGAAGGTGGCTTGAGCGATGCCGAGCGCAACGCGGCACGGCGAAGCGGCTTTCAGGGCGTGCGCCTCGGCCCGCGTATCCTGCGCACCGAAACCGCAGCGCTGGTCGCGCTGAGCATCCTGCAATCGATATGGGGCGATCTGGGTTAAGGACGCTCCAAAAGCCGTTATGTTGGCTTCCGGGCAGCCCAGACCAAAGAGTGAACTCGGGACTAAACGACGCTGCTGGTATGCCGCTCCGGCAACGCCTCGACCAGCTTTTGCTCAATGGCCTCGAGATCGGGAATGAACGGTCGCTCATTCGCCATGCGCACCCGGTTGATCACCGGTTCGCCGCTGGTAAATTCGTTTTCGCTTTCGACCGACAGCACCGCCGAGTTGACGCGCACCAGATACGGATAGCCTTGCGTCATGATCGCGAATACCGGCGGTTCAAGCTGATCGTTGATGGCATAAGTCACGGCGATACGGGTGCGGTTGGCGCGATCGGGAACCTTGCGGCCGCACAAGCCTTCAAATGACACCAGCGGGATTTCCTGATCCTGCCAGGTAATCAGGCCCAGCAGCCAAACCGGGGCGTTCATGATCGGCCTGGGCCGCACGTAGCCGGTTACCTCGGCGATTGAGAGACGCGGCAGAATGAGTTTGCCGCCGGCGAACGGAATCAGCAGACTGTAGACTTCTTCAATGGTTTCGGCCACGACGGATTACCAGCGGGTACGTTGCGGGCTGAAGCTGCCCACCAGCTCCTGGATATTCTCGAGCAGTTCGGCTTCCTGATAGGGCTTGCCGAGATACTTGTTGACCCCGATTTCCATGGCGCGATTGCGGTGTTTCTCGCCGGTACGCGAAGTAATCATGATGATCGGAATGTTCTTGAAGCGATCGTCGTTTCGCATGTGCTGTGCCAGTTCGTAGCCGTCCATGCGTGGCATCTCGATATCCAGCAGCATCACGTCCGGGATGTTTTCCTGCAGAGTGGCCAGCGCGTCCACACCGTCCTTGGCGGTGATGACTTTCATGTTGTAGCGCTCCAGCAGACGCTGCGTGACGCGGCGCACCGTGATGGAATCGTCCACGACCATTGCCACGGTACGCGTGTCTTCCTTGGGCGCTTCGCGCTCCACCACTTCCACTTGCGCTTCTTCTTCCAGCGCCATGCCGCGCGCCAGTGCCGTCACGTCCAGAATCAGCAGGATGCTGCCGTCGCCAAGAATTGTGGCGCCCGATACACCGCGAATGCTGGATACCTGCGGGCCAACTGACTTCACCACCACCTCGCGGCTGCCCTGCATGCCTTCGGTGATGATCGCGATCGACGAATCGCCGGACCGTACCAGCAGCAACGGAACGGTGGTGAGTTCATCGGGGAATTCCGGTGCGCCGATACCCAGCAACACCGACAAATGCTGCAGGTAATACGGGCGTCCGCCATACATGTAGACCGGGTTCTCGCCGGTCATCAGGCGCTCGAGTTCGGCGCGCGGTATCCGCGCAATACCTTCGATGCTGGGCAACGGAATCGCGAACAGCTGCTCCGTCATGTTCACCAGCAAGGCCTGGGTGATCGACAAGGTGAATGGCAGACGTACGGTGAACCTTGCTCCCTTGCCTGCCTGCGAATCGATGCGCAGGCTGCCGCCAAGCTGCTTGATTTCGCTCGCCACCACATCCATGCCTACGCCGCGGCCCGCCGATTGGGTGACCTGCTCGGCGGTAGAAAAGCCTGCTTCCAGGATGAAGGACATCACATCGCGATCACTGAGCTTGGCATCGTGCCGCGTCAGGCCGAGTTGTTCGGCTTTCTTGCGAATGGCCGCAAGGTTCAGCCCGGCGCCATCGTCCATTACCTCCATCACGACTTCGGACCCTTCGCGATGCAGCGAAATGGTGATGGTGCCCGCTTCGGGCTTGCCTTTCTGCTTGCGTTGCGCAGGCGGTTCGATGCCGTGCACCACCGAGTTGCGCAGCATGTGTTCAAGCGGCGCCAATACTCGCTCGAGCACCTGACGATCCATTTCGCCTTCTGCGCCCATGAACTTGAGATCGACATGCTTGTTGCTTTCGTCGGCCGTCTGTCGCACCACGCGGCGCAAACGCTGCGCGTGACGTGAGAACGGCACCATGCGAGTGCGCATCAGGCCGTCCTGCAACTCGGTCGTGACGCGCGATTGCTGCAACAGCAATGTTTCGGCTTCGCGGGCCTGATTCAGCAACAACGCTTGAATGCTCACCAAGTCGCTGACTGATTCCGCCAGTGCGCGTGAAAGCTGTTGCAAGGTTGAGTACTGGTCAAGTTCCAGGGGG
>DASUXE010000371.1:0-5817 GCA_036378075.1 Gammaproteobacteria bacterium | reverse complement strand
CGTAATTCGAACCGGACATGGCGCCGCTGTCGCGTGCTTCGAGACTGGTATAGGCAAACGGATCAAAATCGATTCCGCCGGTCGTCTTGTATGCGCCTTCAAAACGTCCCAGCGCGAATGAACCGAACTTCCCTTCAAACCCCACGTAACTCTGCCGGGCCTGAAAATCGTTGGTCGCGCTCGGCGCGTTCATGATGAATTCGTATTTGCCGAAAACGGTCAATCCGTCGTTGACCTGCTGGCTTAACTTGAGGCCAATGAGTCCTGCATTGCGGGTGTCATCCAGAGTGTCGGCATTGAGTTTGGTCGCCCCGGTTCCCGACGTCTGCTTGGTGGCTTCGGCGTAAATCCGCCCATACAGTGTCAGATCGGCCCGGCATACCGCCGGGAGACCGGCCAGCAGCCCCGCCATCGCCACCCACACTGCTCTGCGCATTTCCCACCCCTGAAATTTATGTCATGTGGCGCCATTTATAACCGCCCGGTGCCGCGGAAACAATGGCTTTTTAAACGAAAAGACCCGCCGAAGCGGGTCTTTTTATTGGCTGGGGGTGAGACGGATTGCGCGAAGCATCGCTTCGCGCCGTCGAACGCCTGGACATGGATGTCCAGGCTGGTCAGCTCACCAAGGATGGTTCATGCCGGAAAATTGCATTATCCATCCAATAAAAAGCCCGCCTGACGGCGGGCTTTATCTTTGGCTGGGGGACTAGGATTCGAACCTAGGTTGACGGAGTCAGAGTCCGTAGTCCTACCGCTAGACGATCCCCCAAGAAACGCGAATCGGGAACCGTGCCCCGGCGATTAGCGCTTGGAGTACTGCGGTGCGCGACGGGCCTTGTGCAGACCGACCTTCTTGCGTTCCACGGCACGCGCGTCACGGGTCACGAATCCGGCGCGGCGCAGCGGCGAGCGATGTACTTCATCGTAATCGATCAAAGCACGGGCCAGACCGTGACGGATGGCGCCGGCCTGGCCGGTGGTGCCGCCACCCTCGACGGTGACGTTCACGTCAACGCTGTCGAGCATGTTCACGGTTTCCAGCGGCTGGCGCACGATCATGCGCGAAGTCACACGACCGAAGTATTCATCGAGCGGACGGCCATTGACGAGGATGCGGCCCTTGCCGGGCTTGAGAAACACCCGCGCCTTCGAAGTCTTGCGACGGCCGGTTCCGTAGTTGGTGGTCACTGCCATTTGATCGTTCTCTTGGATCTGGAGTTGGGTGGGTTCAGATGTCCAGCGCCTGCGGCTGCTGGGCGGTGTGTTTGTGCTCGGTGCCGGCATAAACCTTGAGTTTCTTGAACATGGCACGGCCCAGCGGGTTCTTCGGCAGCATGCCCTTGACCGCGGTTTCAATGGCCCGTTCAGGATGTTCCTGCAGCATCTTGCCGAGGCTGGTGTGCTTCATGTTGCCGATATAACCGGTGTGATGGTGGTACATCTTGTCGCGCAGCTTGTTGCCGGTGACATGCACCTTTTCCGCGTTGATCACCACGATGTAGTCGCCGGTGTCCACGTGCGGGGTGTATTCGGGTTTGTGCTTGCCGCGCAGCCGGCGCGCGATCTCTGTGGAAAGGCGACCCAGGGTCTTGCCCGTGGCATCCACCACGTACCAGTCGCGCTTCACGGTCTCCGACTTCGCTGAAAACGTCTTCATGAACCAGGTGACTCCAAAAGGGTCTGCGAAAAGGCGGCAATGCTACGCGAGACCCTGTATTTTTTCAAGCACTTAGCTGATCCGGCGGCCTCGGCCCGGTCCGGGGACACAACCCGATCAGGGACATAATTATCTTTAAAATCAATTAATTAGCTATATCTTCAGACGCTCGACGACCCGTCCGTTGAGCAGATGTTCCTCGACGATCTCCTCTATATCCTCAAGGTCGTCGTAGCTGTACCAGACCGCGTCCGGGTAGACCACAGCCACCGGCCCCTCGCTGCACCGGTCGAGGCAACCGGACTTGTTGACCCTTACTCCGCCCGGCCCGGCGATACCCAGTTGCTTGACCCGCTGCTTGGCGTATTTGCGCATGGCTTCGGCGTCGTGATTCTGGCAGCAGGGCGAACCGTCGTCGCGCTGGTTGGTGCAGAAGAAGATATGGCGGCGGTAATACGACATCTTGATTGACACAGAACACGCCCCGCTGCGGGGCGCGGACATTCTACTCCGATCTCGGCGTTGCCTCAGAAGCTGTATACCAGCGACACCGCGGTAATGGTGTCGGTGTTCTTGAACCCCGGCAGCGCGGTCGAATTGTGCTTGACGGTGTACGACACGGACAGCGCGAAACTGCCGGCCAGATTCGCGGTCAGCGCCGTCACCGATTGCGTGAAGGTGTTGTCGGTGCCGTGTTCGACGCTGAGATTTTCGCTGAAATTGCTGGTATCGCTGAAATTCCACAGATAGTTCACGGCCACGCGCTCGATGATCCGGCTGTCACTGCTGTTGTCGGTGTAACGCGTCTGGCGTGCACCGGCACCCAGCTCGATATCCAGATGCTGGGTATCGCTGTTGAGCAGGCGGCGACCGTAGCCGAATACCTCGGTGGTGCGGCGGCCATAACCGCTGAACCGATCCGACAGGTAATCCACAACGCCAAACAGATAGTTGTTGTCGGTTAGCGAATAGTTGCTCTGGCCATTGCCTTCGTAGCTTTCCGCGGTCCGCTGATTGTCCTGGCTCGCATTCAAAGCGGTGAGCGATAGCGAATCCTGCCAGTTGCCGCGTTTGTATCCGGCGATCGCCTTGCTGTTCAAACTGACCGTGTTGCTGTTGCCGGTGGTGTGCAGATAGCCGAGTGCCACCGATCCCTGCCAGCCTTCCTTGACCGCGACTTTTTTGGTCGCATCGGCGCTGGCGTTGAGGTCATTCCAGTTGGAATCGGCCCTGGCCGGCGCGGCCCCACAAACGGCCACTGCCAGCAGGCAAAAACTCATACTCTTTATCATGGATTTGGTCTCCTTTCAGGACGTTGGCGGCAACAGGAGCTGCCGCTCCCGCCTCCCATCGTGCTGTCCGGGCGTTATGATACCGGCTCACCTCCCGGGTATGAAAATGTCACTGCCACTCCCCGACTTCCCGCTCGCCGATGCCGACAAATGCGTGAAATGCGCATTGTGCCTGCCGCACTGCCCCACCTGGCGCGAAACGCATAACGAAGCGGAATCGCCACGCGGGCGAATCGCCCTGATGCAGGGCTTCGCTACCGGTGCGCTCGAGATCACCCCGCGGCTTGCCTCGCACCTCGAGCAGTGTCTGGGTTGCCGCGCCTGCGAAGCGGTGTGTCCGGCCGAAGTGCCCTATGGAAAACTCATCGACGCGGCACATGCTGCATTGCAGGCCCACGGTCAACGTGAAACCTGGCTGGCGCGCACGCTGGCCTGGTGGACCGGACGCGGCTGGCGGCTGTATCTGTTGCATACGCTGTTCTGGTTGAGCCAGAAATCGGGATTGCAGCAGCTGGCCGGGTTGATCCGGCCTTTGCGCCGTCTCACCCGATTGCTGCCCGCGTTGCGTGCGCCGGTTCGACGCCATTCGCTTTATCCGGCGACTGGCCGCAAGCGCGGCGAGGTGAATCTGTTTCTCGGCTGTATTGCCCGCATTACCGAGCCTCGAATCACCGATGCCTGCATTGCACTGCTCAACGCCAGCGGATACGACGTGCATGTGCCGTCCGAGCAGCGCTGCTGCGGCGCACTGGATCAGCATGCCGGCCGCCAACAGGCCGCGGCACGTTTCGCCGCCGACAATATCACCGCATTCAACCTCAATCAGGAACCGGTCATCAGCAGTGCCAGCGGTTGTGGTGCGACACTGATCGAATATGAACGCATTGCGGGCAATACTGCCGGCGCCGGGTTCGCCGCTCGTCATCGCGACATCAGTGAATTTCTGGCGGCGCCCGGCGTGCTCGACAAGGTGACGTTTGCAGCCTGGACGGCCACCGTCGTTCTGCACAGCCCGTGCACGCTGCGCAACGTGCTCAAATCCGAGCAACATGCACTGGCGCTGCTGCGTCGCATACCGGAACTCAATGTTGTGGTACTGCCTGCCAGCACCGGCTGCTGCGGCGCTGCCGGAAGTTATCTGCTCAATCAGCCACACATGGCTGACCAGCTTGGCGACCGGATTGCCGGTGAGATCGTGCAGCGACAGCCGGTTGCGCTGATCACCTCGAATACCGGTTGCGCCATGCATCTGGCTGCCGCGCTGGGAAGACACGGCCGGCCGTTGCCGGTGATGCATCCGGTCGAAGTGCTGGCGCGGCAGTTGCGCACAAAGCCGGGGGTATAATTGCAACATGAGCGCGCGTGCATTGACCCGGCTCGACCGGTTCCTGACTGAGTTCGATCGCAGCTTGCGGATGGCGTTTCCGTCGGCGGAACACACCGCCACCCGCGCCTATCCCGCCGCCAACCTTCCGCCAGACACCCTCGATGCCGCCGAACAGCAACTGGCCGGACGGCTGATGCGCGTCAATCATGCCGGTGAAGTGGCGGCGCAGGCCTTGTATCAGGGACAAGGACTGAGCAGCCGCAACGATGACGTGCGCGGTGCAATGTCACAGTCCGCGCAGGAAGAAATCGATCATCTGGCCTGGTGTGAAACACGCCTGCATGAACTCAACGCTTCGGTCAGCCGGTTCGATCCGCTCTGGTATTTCGGTTCGTTCGCCATCGGCGCGGCGGCCGGCTTGGTTGGCGATGCGTTCAGTCTGGGATTTGTTGCCGAGACCGAGAAGCAGGTCGTGGAGCATCTGCAAGGGCATCTGCAGCGCCTGCCCGCACACGATGCGCGCAGCCGCGCGATTCTCGAACAGATGGCTAAAGACGAAGCGCATCACGGCGAATCGGCGCGCCGGGCGGGCGGCAAGCCCATGCCGGGGGCGGTAAAAGCCATGATGCGTCTGACTTCGAAAATAATGACCGGGACGGCGTACTGGATATAAACCTGCCCCTGGCCGGGTCTCAGGGTTTTGCCTGCCATTCGTGCGCCAGGCAGGCGAAAAAACATTCATCGCCCCATCTGCCCTTGAAGAAAACATTCTGCACAAAATGCGCTTCCTGCCGGAAGCCCAGGCTCCGCAGCACATTCCTCGCGGGATGATTTTCGGCGTCGGTGATGGAAACCACACGGTGCTTGCCCAGCCCGTCAAACAGATAATCCAGTAATGCGGTCAGGGCTTCCTTTGCCAGTCCCTGGCGCTGATGCGCTGGCGCCAGGGTGAAGCCGATTTCAACCTGTTGTTCATCCTCGAGGAAGTGCAGCGCGCAATCCCCCAGCAGTGAATCATCCCGGTTATCGGCAATCGCGATCTGGTACCAGGTCCCCGGCGCACCGAATACCGTGCCGGTCAGGGTTGCATACAATTGCCTGGCATCATCCAGCGAATACGCGGACCAGCTCTGGAACCGGGCCACGGACGGATCCGCACGGTATTCGGCAAACGCTGCAAGATCCTGCCCGGTAAACCGCCTCAGTGTGCAACGCCGCGTTGCGATGGCATTGAATTCCACGGGGCGCGCTCAGGTAAACGCAAATACCAGCAATACAATTCCGATTGCGAGCATCGCATAGCCGCGCCCGCGGTTGCGGCTGAAGCTGATGTTCTTGCGTTCCGGTTGCAGCAGATGGCGCATGTTCGCCATGCTGTTGAACTTGCTGTTCCGCACTTCATCGGATTGCAGCCAGCCTTGCTGTGCGTCCTGTTGCGCGTCCTGCTTGCCCAGATTCCACAGAATCAGTCCGCCATAGGCGGACGCGAGCACCCCGGTAATCGCCAGTAATCCGCTGATCAGCGACATGTTCTACCT
>DASUXE010000370.1:0-2023 GCA_036378075.1 Gammaproteobacteria bacterium | reverse complement strand
AAAGGTCAGGCAATCGACATGCTCGACGTGGACGGCATGAACAACGCGACGAACAAACCGTTCAAGACCACGCTGGATTTCGCCCAGACCGAAGTCGATGGCGAGTCCGCCATTGAAATTGCCATTCGCAACGACAGCTCGGTCAAGACCGCCGAGGTTCAGGCCAAGGCCAGAGAACACATCTCCAAACTGCACCACAAGGCGCAGGAACAGGCCCAGCATGTAAAAGGCGAAGCACAGAAGCAGGTCGAGCAGGTACAAACCCAGGCACAGAAACAGATCGAAGAGTTGCAGCAAAAGCTCACTGCGAGCGTGCAACAGCTTGCCATGGTTCGTAACCTGGACCTGCTCACCGGTCTGACCAATCGCGTGCATTTCGTCGAGATGCTGAAGCCGGAGCTGTCCAGGGAACACAAGGGCACCATCCGCGCGCTGCTCTATATCAAACTCGACAAGTTTTCCGCCATTGCCGAAAAAGTCGGCGTGCTCGCCAGCGACGGCATCATCAAGGGTTTCGCCGATCTGATTCGCAGCAGCGTCGGCAAGGAAGACATTGCCGCGCGCTTCGGCGGTACCCTGTTTGCGGTGATTCTGACCCGGCCCAGCCTCAAGGAAATTACCGACTGGGCGGACAAATTGCGCAGCGCCGCAGCCGCGCGCATTTTTGAAAGCGCCGGCAAGTCCACCAGCCTCACCTGCAGCGTCGGTTATCTCGAACTGGATGAGCAACACAAGGATCCGGAACGTCTGCTGGCCGACGCGGAAGAAACCCTGCACAAGGCCGGTCAGGGCAACGGCAACAAAGTGGTCGGCTGGACGCCGCCGATCGTCGATGCCGAAGGACGCATCACCGATGCCGAATGGAAACGCCGCCTCACCGAAGCGATCAAGAACAACAAGTTCATGCTGGTGTATCAGCCGATCGCCAGCCTGACCGGCGATGCCAACGACGTGTACGACATTCTGGTGCGCATGCGCGGCGAGAAAGACGAGGAAATCGCGCCCAAGGATTTCTTCCCGGCGGCGGAACGCACCGGCATGATGATTGCCATCGACCGCTGGGTCATGGAACACGCCATCAAACTGATGTGCGAACGCCTCAAAGCCGGCGTGCAGCCCACCTTCTTCCTGCGCCTCTCGGATCAGTCACTAACCGACAAGACCCTGCTGCCGTGGATCGAAAAGATGAAGGTCGCCGCAACGCCTTCGATCCCGGCCGGACATCTGGTCTTCGAGGTCGCGGAAAAATCCGCTGAGAAATACATCACCGATACGCGCGGCTTCGCCGAAGGCGTGCGCAAGATGAACTGCGGTTTCGCGCTGGAACACTTCGGTATCGGCCACGACCCGATGCACACCCTGGAACTGGTGCATAACGTGGATTACCTCAAGATCGACGGCGTCATCACCGCCGCGCTCGCCGCCGACGAGAAGAAACGCGATGCGGTGCAGGCATACGTCGAGAAAGCCACCGAACTGAAAATTCGCACCGTGGCCGAGCGGGTGGAAAAACCCGAGACCATGGCCGTGCTTTACCAAATCGGCATCGAATTCATCCAGGGCAACTACGTGCAGGAACCGGAAGTGGTGATGGCCGATCAGGCCGCCCGCACCACCGCACCGTCCTGACGCATTCGCCACCAGCCGGGTGCACCCCGGCTGCCATTCCGTTTACTTGGTCTGCTTCTGCGGTACTCGCGATTCCGGATACATCGCATCCACCTTGCGCCAGTTACGTGACAGCTTGAGCCCGCGCCGGCCGCGTTCGCCCGCATATTCCTTGAGGTCTTTCGGCGACAGCGTCATGTAACGCTTGCCGGACAGGATCACCAGCGATTCATCCGCCGGCACCACCGTCACTGCCGCCATGATTTCTTCCCGGCTGGCCGCTTTCTTGGACGGAATGCCCATGATCTTGTTGCCCTTGCCGCGTGCCAGCTCCGGCAGTTCCTTTACCGGGAACACCAGTATGTGGCCTTCGCTGCTCACCGAGACCAGCAGATCGCTTTTCGGATTCTTGAGC
>DASUXE010000369.1:0-3020 GCA_036378075.1 Gammaproteobacteria bacterium | reverse complement strand
ACTTGTTCGGCCCGCATTTACTGAATGTTCACGTTAGGCGTGTAGGAAAAAAACATGGCGGATCGACTAACTCCAGAAAATGCCCTTCAAAAACTCGCCGCTATCGAAGGCAGAGAGTTCATGGAACTCTTTCGGCATGGCTCATTGGCGATTGAGATTTACAAGCCGGACAGGGTCGATCGACAGCGCCCTCATTCAAGAGATGAGCTATATGTCATCATCTCCGGGTCCGGCCAGTTCCGGAGCGGCACGGCTCGTTACCCGTTTCAGCCCGGCGAAGTGCTGTTTGTTCCGGCGGGCGTTGAGCACCGCTTTGAAGAGTTCACCGAAGACTTCGCCACCTGGGTGTTCTTCTATGGCCCGGAGGGTGGGGAAAGCAAAGAGAATTCGCCAGCCAACTAAAAAGGTTTACAGAGTCAGGACCCGTAGGTTGGACTGAGGAACGAAGCCCAACAAACATACCTTGGCAACCTGTTGGGCTGCCTATGTCAGCCAAACCTACGTGCTGCTCTACTTTCCTGCCAATAATAATAAGAACATCAATACCAGAAAGGGAATAAGAGCAAAAACAAGTTTTTGTCTCACTGTACGTAATATATCGACGTTCTTTAAATCACTCTCAGCGTGAGCACCATTATCTTCTTTGGCCATTTTTACAAATTTATTAATTTTTGATGTGATGAGCAGATAATAAAACAAACCAAAGCCAATAATAGAAAGTGTAATTATTACCTTTATTACAAAGAATGGCGATGCAGTATGCATACGTATTCTCCACCTAATAATTGACTTGGTGTTTAAAGCAAACAGGCCCGAAGGTTGATCTGAGGAACTACGCCCAACATCTTCCAGCTTTGTGTTCTTGAGCCTCCTGCGTTAGCTCGCGATTTACTCGCCGGGTGTTTCTTCCCGCCCGTCAGCATATCGCGCAAAGCGGGTACGGCTGCCGTGATCGGGTTCAAGACTGGACCAGGGCCAGCCGCCGAACTGGGTCTGCCGATAGTCGGAAAATGTCTGCCGAATCTCATCCGGGGTATTCATTACAAACGGCCCGTGCTGAACGATCGGTTCGTTGATCGGGCGACCCTGCAGCATGAGAAGCCGTGCATCGGCATTGCTGTTATGCAGTGCAACAGATTTGTCAGACGCCAGTTCGATGTTGTGCATGGGTGTGACTCGCTGGCCATCCACATCGAGGGTGTTGCCTTCGAAGAAATACAGACTGCGGGTAAGACCAGGAACGGCGGCAGGCAACTGCCAGTGGGCGTCGGGCGCCATGCGGATCAACCAAATCGCCACATGGTTAGCCGGGTCGGCGGCCCAGGAATCCGGCGTCGGTGACGGCGCTTTCCGGTCATCCAGTTGGCCGGCAATGATTTCGATGTCGGTGATGTGCCCGGCCTCATCGGTGTGTTGATGATGCGGCAGCTGATCTTTCCACAGCATCTTGAAATGCGGCGCCACCATTTTGTTGCGGGCCGGAAGGTTGAGCCAGAGCTGAAACAATTCCAGCGGGTTGTCCGCATCCTGGCGCAGCAGCGGGAACATCTCCGAGTGCTGCACACCTTTGCCCGTGGTGAGCCACTGGACATCGCCATCGCCATAGCGCCCTGCCGCGCCGAGGGAATCGGCATGATCCACCAGCCCCTGCTGCACGATGGTCACGGTCTCGAAACCGCGATGGGGGTGCACGGGAAAGCCGGGCATGCGCTGGCCGTGATACATGCGCCAACCGTCCCTGGGACTGAAGTCCGAGCCGATGTTCCTGCCGGCAAGCGAGACTGCAGGACCGCGTACGGCATTGCCCCGGGGAGAGTGGTCCTGATGGAAAACGCAGAACAGGAACGGATCCTGGGTTTGCCAGGGAAACGAGAGCGGACGGATTTGCAGGATGGCCCGGTCTGACATGGGTTGAACCAGTGGTGTAATGTAGAGAATTGCCGATAACTATAACGCAGCGCGGTATCGCTGGAAAAACGGGCAACGGTCTTTTCAGCGATGGATATGGTGATGAATATGAATAATCCGGGACGGATCACTGTCTTATTGGAACCCATCTCATGACCCGTAACGCGTTCGTGACCGGCGCCACCGGCTTTGTCGGTCTCAACCTCGTGCAGCGCCTGATGACTGAAGGCTGGGATGTGACAGCATTGCACCGGCCCTCCTCCGACCTGACCTACCTGCGCCGATTCAATCCCCGGCTGATGGTCGGGGAAATTACCGATGCAGATTCGATCAATTCCGCATTGCCGAAAAACTGCGATACCGTTTTCCACGTCGCCGCCAACACCAGCTTGTGGCGCAGGAAAAATGCCGAGCAGACCCGCGGCAACGTGGATGGCACACGCAACGTGGTCGAGGCTTGCATTATCAAAGGTGTGCGGCGCCTGGTGGTAACTTCCTCAATTTCGGCTTATGGCCCGGTATCGGGTGCAATAACCGAAGAGACTGAAAGCCTTGCCGCAACCTCCTGGATCAATTACCAGAAAACCAAGTGGGAAGCGCAGGAAATTGCCCGCGCGGCGACAGCGCGCGGACTGGAAGTCGTGATCCTGCAACCGGGCGGGATCATCGGCCCTTACGATCTCGGCAACTGGTCGCGACTCTTCTATATGGTGCGTGACGGCAAGCTTCGTGGCGTGCCACCGGGAGCGCGGACCTTTGCGCATGTACGCGAGGTGGTCACTGCGCACGTTGCCGCTGCCGACGCGGGTGATAATGGTGGCCAATATATTCTCGGCGGCACCAATGCCCACATGCTGGAGCTGGTGCAGGAAATTGCCCGTCTGCTGGGAAAACCCGTTCCCGCCCGCGAGACGTCCCTGTTCCTGGTCAAGACCGTGGCGGCAGTCGGCGATCTTGTCAGTACCCTGACCGGCCGCGAACCTTCAGTCACGCCTGAGATGGCCGATGCGTTTGGCAGAGACATCACGGTAACCGCGGACAAAGCGAAACGCGATCTGGGTTTTCAGGTCGTCCCGCTGAAAACCATGATCAAGGATTGTTATGACTGGATG
>DASUXE010000368.1:0-2279 GCA_036378075.1 Gammaproteobacteria bacterium | reverse complement strand
GTCGAACACCGCGCGCGGGAACAGCCCCTGGTAGGCCAGATTGTGTATCGTGAATACGCTCGCAACCGGAGCATTTTCCAGACCGAGCCACACCGGAATCAGACCGGTGTGCCATTCATTGCAATGCACCAGGTCCGGTCGCCATTCGAGTTCCGCGCCACCCGCTGCGATCCACGCGGCGACACGAGACAGGGAATTGAAGCACTCGGCATTGTCCGGATAGGGATGCCCTTTGACATCGACATAAGGAGAACCGGATCGCCTGCTGAATGCGGGGCTGTCAATCAGCCATGCAGGTACTCCGTACTCCGGGAGTTGCATTTCCAGCAGTTTCATTTTCGGGAATTCCGGCGGCGGCTGAAATCCGGCAAGCCTCCGGGTATCAAAACCGCGCGTCAGGGTATCCGCATAGGCCGGAGTCAGAATCCGCACATCGTGACCTCGTGCGCGTAACGCCGCCGGCAGGCTTGCCGATACGTCTGCAAGGCCACCGGTTTTCATCAGTGGCTGAACTTCCGACGTGACGAACAGAACCCGGTACGTTTGTCCCTCGCTCACGGTGGCGGCTCGCAATGCAGAATCACCCCGCCTAACGGAGGCAGCGTGAGTGTCAGGGAGTGCGGTCGGCCCATGCAGGCCAGCGGTTCGCTGCTCACACCGCCAAGATTGCCGACATTCGACCCGCCATAACAGTTGCTGTCGGAGTTGAACAGTTCGCGGTAGTACCCGTTCACCGGAACACCGATGCGGTAGCTGTGCCGCGGAACCGGCGTGAAGTTGAGAGCCACCACGCACAGGTCATTGCCGTTCCGTCGCAGATAGCTGATGACGGACTGTGCGGCGTCGTGGCAGTCAATCCATTCGAAGCCGTCGGGTTCGAAATCATGGCGATGCAGGGCCGGTATGCTGCGGTAGAGTCTGTTCAGATCCTGAACGAGCTGCATGACACCGGCGTGATAACGGTATCTGAGCAATTCCCATTCCAGACTCTGGTCGTGATCCCATTCTTTTGACGCGCCGAATTCATCTCCCATGAACAGGTGCTTCTTGCCGGGATAACTGAACAGATAGCTGTACAGCAAGCGCAGGTTGGCGAAGCGCTGCCATTCATCTCCTGGCATCTTGCCCAACAGCGACCCCTTGCCATGTACAACTTCATCATGCGAGAGCGGTAGCACGAAGTTCTCGGAATACGCATACAACATGCCGAAGGTCAGCAGATCGTGATGATAGTGGCGATGCACGGGATCCTTGCGCATGTAGCTGAGGGTGTCGTGCATCCAGCCCATATTCCATTTCATACTGAAGCCAAGACCGCCCAGCCACACCGGCCGGCTGACTGACGGCCACGCAGTTGACTCCTCTGCGATGGTGACCGTACCCGGGCACTCGGCGTGAGTCACGGTATTCAGCTCGCGAATGAACGACACGGCTTCCAGATTCTCGCGTCCACCGAACTTGTTGGGGAGCCACTCCCCCTGCTTACGCGAGTAATCGAGATACAGCATCGACGCCACTGCATCCACCCGCAACCCGTCCACGTGAAATTCCTTCAGCCAGTAAAGTGCGCTCGATATCAGAAAGCTGCGCACCTCTTTGCGGCCGTAATTGAAGACCAGCGTATCCCAGTCAGGATGCGTACCCTGCCGCGGGTCTGCGTGTTCATACAAGGCTGTGCCGTCAAAACGTGCGAGCCCGTGGGGATCGCGCGGAAAATGTCCCGGTACCCAGTCAAGCAGAACGCCGATGCCGTGCCGGTGGCAATAGTCGACCAGGTAGCGGAAATCGTCGGGCGTGCCGAAGCGGCTGGTCGGGGCAAAATACCCGGTGGTCTGATAACCCCACGAACCGTTGAATGGATGCTCAGTGATTGGCATCAACTGGATGTGCGTGAAACCGGTGTGCATCACATGTTCAACCAGTGCGTGTGCCAGACTGCGGTAATCCAGAAACCCGCCATCGGCATTGCGACGCCAGGAACCGGGGTGGACCTCGTAGATACTCAGTGGACCGTGTTGCCAGTCCGGGCGTTGGCTCATCCACGCCGCATCCTGCCAGTCATGGCTATCGGGTGCAGTCACGATGCTGGCGGTACGCGGCGGCGGCTCGAGACGATTGCCATAGGGATCGGCTTTTACCTGCACGCTGCCGTCATCCCGGTTGCGAAGCTCGTATTTGTAGAGTGCGCCGGCTGTCAGTCCGGGAATGAACAATTCCCACACGCCACTGGAACCGCGCACGCGCATCGGGTGCTGCCTGCCATCCCAACTGTTGAAGTC
>DASUXE010000367.1:0-5139 GCA_036378075.1 Gammaproteobacteria bacterium | reverse complement strand
AGTGGCGTCGACATCCGGCGCGATCCGCTCGCGATGCAGCGCCTGAAGGAAGCGTCCGAAAAAGCGAAGATCGAGCTCTCGGCCAAGCAGCAGACCGAAGTCAACCTGCCTTACGTGACGGCCGACGCCTCGGGTCCCAAGCACCTGAACATCAAGCTGACCCGCGCCAAGCTCGAGGCGCTGGTGGAAGATCTGATCAAGCGCACCATTGATCCGTGCAAGACCGCATTGAAGGATGCCGGTTTGTCGGTCAGCGAAGTGGATGCAGTGATCCTGGTCGGCGGCCAGACCCGCATGCCCAAGGTGCAGGAGATGGTCAAGGATTTCTTCGGCAAGGAACCGCGCAAGGATGTGAACCCGGACGAAGCGGTTGCAGTCGGTGCGGCCGTGCAGGCCGGCGTGCTCAAGGGCGACGTCAAGGATGTGCTGTTGCTCGATGTGACCCCGTTGTCGCTGGGTATCGAAACCCTGGGCGGCGTGATGACCAAACTGATCGAGAAGAACACCACGATTCCGACCAAGGCGTCGCAGGTATTCTCGACCGCCGAGGACAATCAGGGCGCGGTGACCGTGCACGTGCTGCAGGGCGAACGCGAGATGGCCAGCGCCAACAAGTCGCTGGGCCGTTTCGATCTGTCAGACATTCCGCCGGCACCACGCGGCATGCCGCAGATCGAAGTCACCTTCGACATCGATGCCAACGGCATTCTGAATGTGTCGGCCAAAGACAAGGCCACCAACAAGGAACAGAAGATCACCATCAAGGCTTCGTCGGGTCTGAGCGACGACGAGATCCAGCGCATGGTGAAGGATGCCGAAGCGCATGCCGAGGAAGATCGCAAGCTGCGTGAACTGGTGGATGCCCGCAACCAGGCCGACAATCTGATTCATGCCGCCGAAAAGAGCCTCAAGGAACTCGGCGACAAGGTCACCGGCGAAGAACGTGCGGCAGTGGAATCCGCCATCAGCGACCTGCGCGATGTGATCAAGAAGGATGACAAGGCCGTCATCGAGACCAAGGCACAGGCACTGGCCGAGGCTTCCGGTAAACTTGCCGAACGCCTGTACGCGGCGAAAGCCGAAGCCGGTAGCGCCGGCGGCGAAGCGCCGTCCGGCGATGGCAAGGGCAAGGACGACGTGGTGGATGCGGAATTCGAGGAAGTGAAGGACGACAAGAAGTAACCACGACTGGAGTCTGTGGTTGCGGCGGGGAGCTTGTGCCTGCACAAGCTCCCCGTGCGCATGTGTAAAACAATTCAAGTAACCAAGATATACGGTCATGGCGCAGCGCGATTACTACGAAATACTGGGTGTAAAGAAGGACGCTTCGGAGGCCGACATCAAGAAGGCTTACCGGCGTCTCGCCATGAAGCATCATCCGGATCGCAATCCGGACAACAAGGACGCCGAAAATCATTTCAAGGAAGCCAAGGAGGCTTACGAGATACTCAGTGATGATCAGAAACGCGCGGCCTACGACCAGTTCGGTCACGCCGGAGTGCAGGGCCATGGCGCCGGTGGACATGGCGGCTTTGGCGGTGGTGGCGCTGATGCGTTCAGTGACATTTTCGGCGACATGTTCGGTGACATCTTCGGTGGCGGACGGCGCGGCGGCCGCGGTCAGCGTGTGTATCGCGGCGCGGATCTGCGTTACGAACTCGCACTCGACCTCGAGCAGGCGGTATTCGGCGACACCGTCACGGTACGGGTACCGACCCTCATACGTTGCGATGTCTGCGAAGGCAGTGGCGCCAAAAAAGGCAGCAAGCCGCAAACCTGTCAGACCTGCGCCGGACAGGGCCAGGTGCGCATGCAGCAGGGCTTCTTCTCGATTCAGCAACCGTGTCCGCGTTGTCATGGCAGCGGCAGCGTGATCGCCGATCCGTGTTCGAAGTGTCACGGTCAGGGCCGGGTCGAGGAACGCAAGACCCTGTCGGTCAAGGTTCCCGCGGGCGTCGATACCGGCGACCGGATCCGCTTGTCGGGTGAAGGTGAAGCCGGGCCGCAGGGTGGACCAGCGGGTGATCTGTATGTGGAAATCAACGTCCGTCCGCATCCGATTTTTCAGCGCGATGGCGCGGATCTGGCCTGCGAGATTCCACTGCCGTTTGCGACTGCGGCGCTGGGCGGCGAAATCGAAGTGCCGACGCTCAATGGCCGCGTGACGCTGAAGATTCCGGCCGAGACCCAGACCGGCAAAGTGTTCCGGTTGCGCGGCAAGGGCGTGAAGCCGGTGCGCGGTGGCGCAGTCGGCGATCTGTTGTGCCGGATCGAAATTGAGACTCCGGTACACCTGACGCGTGAGCAGAAAGAGCTGCTCAAACAATTCGACACATCGCTACGTGCCCAGGGCGCGCGGCATTCGCCACGTGAAGGTTCCTGGCTCGAAGGCGTGAAGCGCTTTTTCGAGCGGGTCAGCTCTTGAGTTCCGGCATGCACACCGATTCGAGAATCGTGAATCTCGCCTTACTCGGTGCGGGCGGCCGCATGGGACGCGCGATCATCGAGCTGGCAGACGATTTCCCGGGCGTACGCATCAGCGCGGCAGTGGTGCAGGCGGGCAGCGCGTTGCTGAATCAGCCGGTCGACGGTTCGCTGGAATACAGCGCCGATCTCGACGCAGCCGCGCGCAACAGTGATGTCATGGTGGATTTCGCCACGCCCGAGGCGACTGATGCGGCACTCGATGCCTGTGTTGCAGCGCGCAAACCGCTGGTGATCGGTGTGACGGGGCTCGGAGTCGAACTCAGACAGCGCATCGAAGCGGCGAGCCGTGAGATTGCGATCCTGACTGCGGCCAACATGAGCCTCGGTGTGAACCTGCTCTTGCAGCTGGTGCGCACCGCCAGTGCGGCGCTGGATGAAAGTTTCGATATCGAGATCATCGAAGCGCATCATCAGCACAAGAAAGATGCGCCGTCCGGGACGGCACTGGCGCTGGGCGATGCGGTCGCAGCCGGGCGTGGAGTGAAACTCGAGACCCACGCTGTTTATGACCGGGCCGGCATCCAGGCCCCGCGCACACGCGGCAGCATCGGCTTCACGTCGATCCGCGCCGGTGAAATTGTCGGCGATCACACGGTAATGCTGGCAGGCGCCGGCGAACGCCTGGAGCTGACTCATCGCGCCCAGAGCCGCGCCACATTCGCCCGCGGCGCGCTGGCGGCGGCGCGCTGGTTGAGCGACAAACCGGCCGGGCTTTATGGTATGCCGGATGTGTTGGGGCTGCCGTCTGCACATTGATGCGCCCGGGGCGTGGACGCCGCGGGGTGCTTTCCGTTAAAATTCTCTGAATTTGACCGCCGTCCGTCGGGGCCAATCCGGCCGGACGGATGCAGCGCGCACGAGGAGGAGCTGCCCTTGGATCATCCGGCCATCCTGGCTCTTGAGGACGGTACGATTTTCCGGGGTATTGCTATTGGTGCTTCCGGCTCGAGTACCGGTGAAGTGGTGTTCAACACCGCGATGACCGGTTATCAGGAAATCCTTACCGATCCGTCCTATTCCCGTCAGCTGGTCACGCTGACGTATCCCCATATCGGCAATACCGGTGTCAACAGCTCGGACCGTGAATCCGAAAATGTCATGGCAGCGGGACTCATCATCCGCGATTTGCCGCTGCTGGCGAGTAACTGGCGATCCGAAGCCTCGCTTGGCGAGTATCTGAAGCGCGAGGGCATTGTCGCCATCGCCGGGATCGATACCCGCAAACTGACGCGTCTGTTGCAACAGAAGGGCGCGCAGAACGGCTGCATCATGGCCGGTGACAAGGTCGATGAAACCGAAGCGCTCAGGCAGGCGCGCGCGTTTCCGGGTCTGAAAGGCATGGACCTGGCAAAAGTCGTCACCACACCGAAGCGCTATGAATGGAATCACGGCACCTGGGAACTGGAAACCAACGCGGATACGACTCCTGCGGCAGGTGATGTGCATGTGGTGGCGTACGATTTCGGCGTCAAGCGCAACATTCTGCGCATTCTGGTGGATCACGGCTGCCGGGTGACGGTGGTGCCGGCGACTACCAGCGCCAAAGATGCACTCGCGCTGAATCCGGATGGCCTGTTTTTCTCCAATGGGCCCGGTGATCCGGAGCCGTGCGATTATGCCATCAGCGCCATACGGGAACTTCTCCAGAGCGGAATTCCGATGTTCGGCATTTGTCTCGGACATCAGCTGTTGGGTCTCGCCAGCGGTGCCAGGACCGTCAAGATGAAATTCGGCCACCATGGCGCCAATCATCCGGTAATTGATCTCGACACCGGAAGGGTGATGATTTCCAGCCAGAATCACGGCTTTGCGGTGGATGAAACCAGTCTGCCGGCGAATCTGCGCGCGACCCACAAGTCTTTGTTTGACGGCACCTTGCAGGGCATGGAACGTACCGATTGCGAAGCGTTCAGTTTCCAGGGCCATCCGGAAGCAAGCCCGGGCCCGCACGACGTGAAACCCTTGTTTGAACGCTTTGTGCGTGCCATGCGGGCGCGCGGCGTGCGTAAAAAAACTGCCGCCGCGGCAAGTTAAGTCCTGTGTACACGATTGACATACAGCGGCGCCAGTACGGCGTCCCGCATTTTTACGGTCGCGCGCCATATTTCGCGAATGGGATGAAGCATGCCAAAAAGAACTGACATCAAGACTGTCCTGATCATCGGCGCCGGTCCCATCGTCATCGGCCAGGCCTGTGAATTCGATTACTCCGGTGCACAAGCCTGCAAGGCCCTGCGCGAGGAAGGCTATCGCGTGGTGCTGGTGAATTCGAATCCCGCCACCATCATGACCGATCCAGATACCGCGGATGCTGTCTATATAGAGCCGATTCACTGGCGCGCAGTTGCGGAGATCATCGAGAAAGAACGGCCCGATGCGCTGTTGCCTACCATGGGCGGGCAGACTGCGTTGAATTGCGCGCTGGATCTGGTGCGGGAAGGGGTGCTGGAAAAATTCGGCGTCGAGATGATCGGCGCCTCGCGCGAAGCCATCGACATGGCGGAAGACCGTGACCTGTTCCGGCGCGCCATGGCCGAGATCGGCCTGGCGTCGCCGCGCGCCGGTCTCGCACACAACATGGATGAAGCATTGGCAGTCCAGGCGGAAATCGGTTTTCCCACCATTATCCGTCCCTCGTTCACGCTGGGTGGT
>DASUXE010000366.1:0-2454 GCA_036378075.1 Gammaproteobacteria bacterium | reverse complement strand
TACTCGCGGCTGGCGCCGCGGAGGACGGCTTCTTCGATGACACACTGCTGAGTTCTGCCGGGCTCGGCGTCTTGATGTGGTGCAGCTTGTTCCATATCTGCGGCGCGGCTTTTACCGCCAGAACCGTCACCGCCACGCCGACAATAAACCATGTCCAGCCAGGTACGCCGCCGTTTTTTTTGCGCGGCGCATCTTTCGGCTTGGGTGCGTTCTTGTAATCCCTGGCCATTTACAACCTACATGCTTTCGGGCGTCGAAACACCCAGCAGTGCCAGCCCGTTGCGTAAAACCTGGCGGGTGGCGCGGCTCAGGGTCAACCGCGCGTCACGCAGGTCCTTGTCATCAACCAGGAACTGATGGGTGTCGTACCAGGTGTGGAACGCGGTGGCGACTTCACGCAGGTATTGCGCCAGCAGATGCGGTTCCAGGTTGCGGGCGGCGATCTCGGTCATTTCCGGCAAGCGTGACAGTTCCACCATCAGATTCTGTTCGTGTGATTCAGTCAGGCGCGCCAGTTTGCTGCGGCCGTTTTCGGCATCGTAGCTGAAACCTTTCTCATCGAGCTGGCGGAACACGCTCGCAATCCGGGCGTGCGCGTATTGAATGTAATAAACCGGGTTGTCGTTGCTCTGCGAACGCGCCAGATCAATGTCGAACACCAGTTGTGAATCCGGTTTGCGGGCGATCAGGAAGAAACGGGTGGCATCGCAACCGGCTTCGTCGATCAGGTCGCGCAGCGTCACGTAACTGCCCGCGCGCTTGGACAGCTTCACTTCCTCGCCACCGCGCATCACCGTGACCATCTGGTACAACACGTATTCCGGATAGTCTTTCGGAATGCCGGCATCAAGCGCCTGCAATCCGGCGCGCACCCGCGCCAGTGAACCGTGGTGATCCGCGCCCAGCACGGTGGTGGCGCGCTGATAACCGCGTTGCCACTTGGACAGGTGATAGGCGACGTCCGGTACGAAGTAGGTGTAGCTGCCGTCGGACTTGCGCATCACCCGGTCCTTGTCATCCCCGAAGTCGGTGGTGCGCAGCCACAAGGCGCCGCCTTCCTCGTAGGTATGTCCGTGAGCGACAAGTTCGCGAACCGTTTCCTCGACCTTGCCGTCGCTGTAGAGCGACGATTCCAGGAAATACACGTCGAAATGCACCCGAAACGCTTTCAGGTCCAGATCCTGTTCGTGACGCAGTGCCGCGACGGCAAAATGACGGATGGCCTCGAGATCTTCCACGTCGCCAGTGCCGGTTACGGTGTGCCCATCGGCCGTGACGGATTCACCGGCCATGTAGGCGCGCGCCACGTCGCCGATATATTCGCCGCGATAGCCGTCTTCCGGCCAACCGCCGTCGTCCGGCGCCAGGCCGCGGGCGCGCGCCTGCACCGAGATCGCGAGATTGTGGATCTGCACGCCGGCATCGTTGTAATAGAACTCGCGCGCAACGTTCCAGCCGGTGGCTTCCAGCAGCCGCGCGACGCAGTCGCCGATTGCGGCATTGCGGCCGTGGCCGACATGCAGCGGACCGGTGGGATTGGCGGAGACGAATTCCACGCCGACCCGGCGGCCTGCGCCGGAACTGCTGCGGCCGTATTGTTCGCCGGCGGCAAGTATGGCGTTTACCTCGTCGTGATAGGCCGACGGGCTCAAAAAGAAATTGATGAAACCGGGGCCTGCGATTTCGGTTTTCGCGATCAGCGTGGAGGCAGGCAGCGCTCGCACGATCGCATCGGCCAGTTCACGTGGTTTCCTGCCCGCCTTGCGCGCCAGCATCAGTGCGGCGTTGGTGGCGAAATCACCGTGCGCGCGGTCGCGGGTGCGTTCGATCAGCGGGGTGCCTTCGGGTAGTGCATCGCGCGGGAACAATTCACCGTCGAGCCGGTCGAGCGTGGCGCGCAGGGCGCGTTCGAGCTGGTGTTTCAAGCGCGGAATTCCCGTGAAAAAAGCCGAAAACAGACTGGCAATTCTAACGTCTGCGGCGGGTGGACAGAAGCGCACCAGGGTTTTTTATTCGAGGTACTTCAATAGGTTTCAGCCGGGTCGATGTCGATCGACCAGCGCACCCGGCGGGCCTGTCTGAGTTGTTGCAGTTGCGGCAACGCTTGTGCCAGACCGGTTTGCAGCGGTGCGCGCTGTGCCGCCAGCAACATCAATTGTGCTCGGTAACGGCCGGCACGGCGTTCCATCGGCGCCGGTACCGGACCCAGTACTTCCACCTGATTGCCACATGCAGCGACTAGTAACGGGCGGACCAATTCCAGGAACGCCTGCGGGGCGCTCGCGGAAGGCGCTTCTGCACGCAGCAAGGCCATGGCGGTGAACGGTGGCAGCCCGGCCAGGCGCCGGTCCTGCAGCGCGGCCTCGGCGAAGCTCGCGTAGCCTTCCCGGACCAGGTGCGTCAATAACGGGTGATTCGGGTGATGGGTCTGGATCAGCACTTCGCCGGGGCGCT
>DASUXE010000365.1:0-2367 GCA_036378075.1 Gammaproteobacteria bacterium | reverse complement strand
TACAGGGCTATTACCTCAGTCGTCCGATGCCGGCTGCCGAATTTGGCGACTGGCTCGCTGCACGCAGCTGGCACAAGCTGCTTTCCGGGGTGCCATCGTGAGGTGTGCGTGGGGGCGTATGTTTGCGCTGGTTGCCGGAATGGCGAGCGCAACAGCGGCGAACGCGGGCCAGTCACTTACCGGTCTGGTCGAGCCGACACTGTCCGGCGTGGACGCCACTTCGAGCTGGCTGGATCGCGGATATGGCAAGCTCAATGCCGGCGGCAATCGGGACGTCACCGCACTGCGCGTGGCACTCGCTTATCGACTCGACCTGCTTGATACCCTCGCCCTGCACGTTGGCGGCGATGCATTCGCCGGCGCGCATTCTTTGGCAGGTGTCGACGAGGCTTATCTTGCCTGGATGCCGGTTCCCCGTTCACCGCTGCGCTACCGCATGCGCGCAGGGGTGTTTCTGCCACCGCTGTCGCTGGAAAATGTCGCGACAGGGTGGACTACGCCGTACACGCTGACGCCCTCGCTTCTTAACGACTGGCTGGGCGAGGAACTGCGTGTCGAAGGCGCGGAATTTGCCGTGCTGCGACCCGGTGCGCCAGCCGGATCGCCCTACAGCGTCAGCTTCAGACTGGGCACGTTTCACGGCAATGACACCGCCGGCACGATGCTCGCGTGGCGCGGATGGGCCGCAAACGACCGTGTCACGCCGCTGAATCACACTTTGCCAGTTCCGGACTCTCCCGCGTTCTGGCCCGGAGGCCCGTTCCAGGGTGCGAAAACGTCAACCGATCCGTTCCTGAGTGTGGATCGTCGCCTGGGTTTCTATCTTGCCGGTGAATGGCAGTACCTGAGCCGTGTCCGCATTCTCGCCGCGCATTACGACAATCGCGCCAATCCCGCCGCCTTCGCAGACGGTCAGATCGGCTGGCACACGCGTTTCGACGAGCTGGGGCTGATATGGAAACCGGCGCCGCCCCTGACCGTGATCGCGCAATACCTTGAGGGCAATACACTGGCCGGGCATTATGCGACGCCGCGCAGTGTGTACAACGAATTTGCATCGTGGTTCGTTCTGGTCAGTGCCAGTCAAGGACCACACCGCCTGTCACTGCGTTACGAGAAATTCCGCGTGAACGACGAAGACCCGACGCCGCTGGATAACAACAATGAATCCGGTCACGCATGGACACTCGCGTACCTGTTCGCCTTGCGCGAGCATATTTCACTGGGCACGGAATATCTGCGCATCGACAGTAGCCGTCCGATTCGCAGCGCGCTCGGTGAACCGGTTGCGGTGAGCGAGCAGCAGTTGCGCTTCAGCCTGCGCTACGGGTTTTGACCCGCCGCGCTGTCCAGAACAGCCACAGCCAGTAAAGCGGCAATCCCGCGAGCGTAACGATCAGGCTGCGACCTGTGTTGACCGGGTCGGTATAAAGTGAATAACCGATGACCAGCAGCGTGCCGAGGATGAACAAGGCGGGAATCACCGGATAGCCGAGTACCCGGTAGGGGCGCGGTAATTCCGGATGTTTGCGGCGCAGCACGAACAAGCCGATGACGGCCAGCGCCAGAAATGGCCAGATTCCCAATACGTACGCCGAGGCCAGTTGCAGGAAGTTCTGCAGCAGCACATAGACCACCGCCAGCAGACCGGTGAATGCGATGGCGACGTAGGGAGTTTCAAAGCGGCTGTGGATGCGGCCCACCGCACGGAAAAACAGGCCATCTTCCGCCATCGCATAGAACACGCGCGGATCGGAAAGAATGCTGCCGTTGAGTGAACCGAAGGTTGAAACCATCACCAGCGCGGCAATCACGGCAGCGCCACCGTGCCCGCGTACTGCCGTCACGGCATCGGCTGCGACTGACTTGGAGGCTGCCAGTTCACCGAATGGCAGCGCCATCAGGAATGCCGCGTTGACCACCAGATAGATGACCAGTACCGCCAATGTGCCGCCAATCAATGCGCGTGGCAGACTGCGTTGCGGGTCTTTCATCTCGCCGGACAGGATAGTCAGGTTCTCCCAGCCATCGTAGGCCCACAGTACGGCGACCAGGGCAATGCCAATGCCCTGCCAGTGGGTGGTGCCGGCTGCGGCGGAGTGCAGCGTGGCGGCGGGGAGCGGCGCAAACGCGAACAGCACGATGGCCAATATGATCAGTGCCAGCACCTTGGCACCGGTGGAGATGTTCTGCACCGCGGCGCCCATTCGCACCGAGCGATAGTGTGCGGCGCAGATCAATGTAATCAGGCCGGCTGCTACCAGATGAGTGGTGGTGGTGTCGAGCCGGATAATGCTGCCGAGGTATTCCGAGAATACCAGCGCCTGTGCTGCCCATGAGAACGGGGTGGTGAGCAGCCACATCCAG
>DASUXE010000364.1:0-3571 GCA_036378075.1 Gammaproteobacteria bacterium | reverse complement strand
CAGACCGGACCCTGGTCGAGCGCGTGCAGCGTGGCGACAAGGCGGCGTTCGATGTGCTGGTGCGCAAATATCAGCACAAGATCGTCAAGCTGGTGACCCGCTACGTCCACGACAGCACCGAAGCGCTGGACGTGGCCCAGGAAGCCTTCATCAAGGCGTACCGGGCGTTGCCGGGTTTTCGTGGCGATAGTGCGTTTTACACCTGGTTGTACCGCATCGCCATCAACACGGCCAAGAATCATCTGGTTGCCGAGAGCAGGCGGCCACTGGATCACGGGGTCGACCTGCAAGACCCTGAACAATACGACATGCAGGCGCGGCTCAGGGATGTGGACACGCCGGAACGGCTGTTGTTGACCGAAGAGATTCAGCGCACGGTGGAACAGGCCATCGAGCAGTTGCCGGAAGATCTGCGCACCGCCATCGTGTTGCGCGAGATCGAAGGCATGAGTTATGAGGAGATCGCCGAGGCGATGTCTTGCCCCGTCGGGACCGTGCGTTCACGCATCTTCCGTGCGCGCGAGGCGATCGACAGCAAATTGCGTCCATTGTTGGACTAGTTGGTGAGTGGTTATGACGGACAGGTTGCGGGAACAGGTTTCAGCATTGGCAGATGACAGTCTGCTTGAAGGCGAGCATGAATTGCTGGTGCGGCGGTTTGCCGCCGACCGGAGTTTGCGTCTGTGCTGGGAGCGATATCACCTGATAGGTGAAGCCATGCGCAAGGGTTTGCCACAAGTGGATACCCGCGGTTTCGCCGACCGGGTGATGGCGGCACTCGGTGCCGAGCCCGTTCGTGAGGCACCGGTGCGCAGCGGCATGCTGGCCGTTCTCGGCAAGGCCTTTGCCGGTATGGCGGTCGCGGCATCGGTCGCGGCGGTGGCGGTGATCGGACTGCGGCACGATGCCGGTCACTCGAACCAGAATATGGCGGCAGCACCGTCGGAAATCGTACCTGCCACGGCGCAGTTCAATGTCACGCCGGCTGCTTACGGTACGGTCAGCAATGCGACCTGGAACGGCAATACGCCGGACGTGCAGGCACAACTCGGCAATTACCTGATTAATCACAATGAAATGGCGGCAGCGCTGGCACAACCCGGCGTATTGCCTTATTTCTATATTGCTACTTACGATCCGCGTGCCCAGACCCACCATCCCCGTAATCAAAACGGGCAGCCAGCTGCGGGGCAGGATAACCGGAACCGGCGATGATGGAGCGGCGACACCGGCTGCTGGCTCCCATACTGCTGGCCTTGTTATTGCCGGCCGCACAGGCTGGAACGGCGGGCAATACCCCTGAAACCTGGCTTGAACGCATGAATGGCGCACTGCGTAACCTGAATTACCAGGGTACGTTTGTTTATCTGCGGCAGGACCGGATGGAAACCCTCGAGATTACACATCGCGGCGATGCCAGGGGCGGGATCGAGCGCATCATTTCGCTGACCGGTCCCAAACGCGAGATCGTGCGCGATCACAAGGAAGTGAAGTGCATTGTGCCCGCCGAGCGCTCGGTGCTGGTCGAACGCCGCTATGGCGTGGCCTCGCGACTGGTTGCGGCGATCCCCGCGGGTATGGATGCCGGCAAGCTTGGTGCCTATTACAAGTTCCGGGACCTGGGTTATGACCGGGTCGCCGGAATTCAATGCAAGGTTATCGGCATTGAGCCACGCGATCCCTATCGCTATGGCTACAAATTGTGGCTGGATACTCGTACCGCGATGCTGATGCGCTCCGATCTGCTTGATCAGCAAAAACAACTCGTGGAACGGGTGGTGTTTACATCACTCAAGTACCCGAAAAAAATCCCGGATAGCGCGTTGACTGCTACCGAGATTGGCAAGGATTACACCTGGAACATCCAGGGCGATACTGAGCAGCCGCTTGAAGAAGAAAAAAATCTTCGCTGGCAGGCTGACAAGCTGCCGCCGGGTTTCGAACTCTCGCTAAGCGATGTCCAGCGGGTGGCCGGGGCGGCACATCCTGTTCGTCATCTGGTATACAGCGACGGTTTGGCGACGGTCTCTGTGTTTGCGGAATTGGTCACACCTGGACGCAAGTTGCTGCTGGGGCCTTCGCGGGTGGGTGCCGTAAACGCGTTCGGGCGTACCCTTGATGACCGGCACCTGACGGTGGTTGGCGAAGTGCCACCAGTGACGGTCGAGATGATCGCCAAGGCCATGCAGCTCCAGCCGCGCTAGGCGGGGCTACCGACTTGCAGGGGAATGCCCCTTGCACCACAATTGATCAAATGCGCTCTCTGCTCGTGACCGCTCTGTTCTGTGCATGCCTGTCGGGCTTGTCGCCAGTGCGGGCGGCTACATCTCTGCCGGATTTTACCAACATCGTCGCCCGCGCCGCGCCTGTGGTGGTCAATGTCAGCGCTACCCGGCACAGCGATACGCTGGCGAGTACTGCACCGTCAACAAGCGGACAGGATGATGCCAATTCCAACTGGTATCAGCGTTTCTTCGGCTCCGATGGGCCCACGGATACACCGCCCGAAAACGACCGCAATAACGACGGTGGCGATACCGCCGGAGACTCGCTGGGTTCCGGCTTTATCATCAGTGCCGACGGCGAGATTCTGACCAATTATCACGTAATCGAAAATGCCGACAGCGTCAGCGTCAAGCTGGCCGACCGGCGGGTTTTGCCTGCGAAGGTGATTGGTGTGGACACGGGTAGTGACCTGGCCCTGTTGAAAGTGGATGCCCACAACCTGCCGGTGGCGGATATCGGCGATGCCCGGCGTCTGAAAGTCGGTCAATGGGTGCTGGCCATTGGCTCGCCATTCGGTTTTGATCAGTCGGTCACGGCCGGTATTGTCAGCGCCGAAGGCCGTAACATCGGCAGCGAGCAGTATGTGCCGTATATCCAGACCGATGTGCCGATTAACCCGGGTAACTCGGGTGGCCCCTTGCTTGATCTCGCCGGTCAGGTTGTCGGCATCAATTCGGAAATCTACAGCCGCACCGGCGGTTACCAGGGGGTCTCGTTTGCGATTCCCATCAACCTGGCGATGGACGTGGTTGGGCAACTGCGCAAGCACGGCCATGTGGTACGCGGCTGGCTGGGGGTGAATATCACCGATGTGACCCCGGATATGGCGGCCAATCTCCGTTTGAGCCGTCCTCAGGGAGCCTTGGTACGTGCCGTCATTGCTGCCAGCCCAGCCGCGCGCTCGGGCCTCATGGCCGGCGACGTGATATTGAGCTACGACGGCTCGGAGGTCGCCAGTTCCGAAGCATTGCCCCCGCTGGTCGGGAGTACCCTGGCGGGCCGCCAGGTGGCGGTGGTGGTGATGCGCCAGGGGAGTCGCAAGACCCTGCAAGTCGCGATCGCGGCGCTTCCGTCCGACCAGCAGGCCGCGACCGTGGCGGCAGCAATCCAGCCGCCCGGGAGCCGCGATGTTCTCGGCCTGGCTTTGCGCGGCCTCACCGGCACCGAACGTCAGGCGTTTTCGGTGCCTGCGGGTGGGGCATTGGTGGAGCATGTCGCTGGCGGCTCTGCTGAGCATGCCGGCTTGCGCCCCGGAGACATCATTTTGAGTCTCAATGGCGACACC
>DASUXE010000363.1:0-4407 GCA_036378075.1 Gammaproteobacteria bacterium | reverse complement strand
CCGTGGGCATTCACGTAACCGATTGCCTCTGCCGGCAGGCCCGCATCTTCCAGCGCGAGCTGCATCACCACGGCCATGGTTTCCACTTGCGGCTGGGTGACGTGGGTGCCGTCCGAGTTGCTGGCAAACCCGACGACCTCGGCAAAAATCTGCGCGCCACGTCGTTGTGCGTGTTCCAGATCTTCGAGAATCAGGGTGCAGGCACCCTCGCCCACCACCAGCCCGTCGCGGTCGCGATCAAACGGCCGAGGAGTGCTGGTCGGTGAATCGTTGCGGGTGCTGGTCGCAAACAGCGTATCGAAGACCGCAGTCGGACCCAGACTCAGTTCTTCGGCGCCACCGGCGATCATCACGTCCTGCTTGCCGTACTTGATCGTCTCGTAGGCAAAGCCGATGGCCTGACTTCCAGACGTACAGGCGCTGCTGGACGGAATCACGCGGCCGGTGATGCCGAAGAACAGACTGATGTTCACCGCACCGGTGTGGCTCATCATCTGCACATAGGTATTCGAGGTCACACCCTTGAGACTACCGGTACTGGCCATGCGGCCGAAGGCCACGACCGGCTCCGCGCTGCCGGCACAGGCGCCGTAGGCAATGCCGGTGCGCCCGGATTTGAGCACCGGGTTACCGGTCAGGCCGGCGTCTTCCAGTGCCAGTTCGGTGGCGCGGGTGGACATGAGCGCGACCGGACCCATGCTGCGCATGGACTTGCGATTGTATTGGGGAGGCAGATCGTAAGCGGCCACCGGCGCCGCGAGACGGGTGCGGATGTCATCGAAGGCGGCCCAGTCCTGCATGTACTTGACTGCGGACTGACGGGCACGCAACTGCGCGCCGATGGTTGCCCAATCGTGCCCCAGCGCGGTCAACCCGCCCATGCCGGTTATCACTACCCGCCGAAACACAGCTCACCTCGTCTGGAAAACAACAGTCTCCCGCCAGCGCGACGGATCATCCGCGTGCGGCAAGCAGCTTCTCGATTACCCGCTGCACATCGCCCACCGTGCGCACTTCCTTGAAGTCCTCAGGGCTCACTTTGGTACCGGTCATTTCCTGCAACTTGATAACCATGTCCACGGCGTCGATGCTGTCCAGGTCCAGATCTTCGTACAACCGGGCGTCCGGGGTAATCTTCGCAGGATCCAGTTCAAACTGCTCGACCAGGGTGTCCTTGAGGGTTTGAAAAATATCCTGTGTTTCCATGGGCATGTCTCTTCGAGTATCGATTTGGGTAAAGGGATCGGGCGTGCGGGTGAGTAGTAATAATGTAATCCAGCCGGCCGCCCGGACGATATGGTAACGGTTCTGGCCACGCCGGCAAACGGTCTTGCCCGATTCAGGCACGCCGGCGCGCAGTTTCAGCCTGGAAATCGAGTAATTCCGGAACCGTAACGCACTGGAGTCCCTTTTTGCGCAAGCCTTGCAGGATCAAACGCACGGCCTGTGCGCAAAAGGGCCGCCCGCGGCCGGGCAGATCATGACCGTCGTGAAGCAATACGATGTCGCCAGCCTGGACCCGGTCCAGCACGCGCCGTGCGACCTGTTCCGCGCTGGGCAGACGCGTGTCGCGGCTGTGCAGCGACCAGGCAACCAGCGTCAATCCGTGCCGTGCTGCGGCACGACCGACCGCCCAGCTCTTCAGGCCCACGGGTGGCCGGTAAAGGCGCGGCGCGGCTTGTCCTGTCGCCTCCGCGATCGCCCGCATACCGGCATTGATTTCGCGCGTGTGCCAGTTCGCAAAATAGAAATTCTGCAGCCGCGAATGCTGCCAGGAATGATTTCCCACCACATGCCCTTCGCTCAGCATGCGCCTCGCCAGTGCCGGATTTGCAGCAAGCGATTTGCCGATCACGAAGAAGGTCGCGTGCGCACCCGCTTCGGCAAGCGCATCGAGTACCTGCGGAGTCACGACCGGATCGGGGCCGTCATCAAAGGTCAACGCCACCTGTTTGCCGCGACGCGGCCCGTGCGTGACGGTCGGATAAAACAGGCTTGAACCGGGACGCGCAATGCCGTCAGTCAGCAGCACGGCAAACAGCACAACCGGGATAGCGAACCAGAGTCCCGCCCAGCCAAACACGACAAGTCCGATTACAAACAAAACAATCGAAATGTTCGTCAGGTGATGCAGGTTCCAGCGCAACCACCGCCACGGCATCCGGGGTGCGGCGGAAATACTTGCATCCGGTTCGATAAATTCGCTCATGCAGGATACCGGTTTTGAAGTTTGTCGTTATGGCGGTTCGGGAATGACATTCGTTCATTTTCCCTGCAGGAATACTTGCCCGGCAAGCAGCTGCCGATCCCATTGTGTCGCAGCAAGCAGTCGCCAGGATTCAATGTGCGGAATTTCACCGCTGTCCGAAATCGCAAGTGCCAGACGCCAGCCCGGCTCGATCCGGGCAGACATGAAACGCCAGGCTCCCGACGGAAATGGCGCCTCGGAGCTGAATCGCGCTGCAGCGATGTCAAAACAAGTGCTGCGCAATGTTTTCAACAGCGAGGTACCGGCGCTCTTGCAGGCGGCTTCCTTGAGTGTCCAGAACATATAGAACGCATCCTGTCGCTGTGATTCGGGCAAGCTTTGCAGATATGCAGCTTCGAACGGATGAAAGACCTGCGCGGGATCCCGCAGCAATGCACGTGGCCGCGGCCATTCGATGTCCACGCCGACACGTACCGATGAAATCGCGGCGGCAATCAAATCACGGCAGTGGCTGAGACTGAGATGAACAGGTGCAGCGTGATAACGCACGCCGCCGTCCGGATCGGTGCGCAATGCGGTTGCATCAATCCGGCCAAATTGTCGCGCCAGCGACGCCAGCAGCAGTGCACGCCCCGCCAGCCAGGTCTGACGCCGGTGCGGATGCGTGAACGTCCGGTAGCGCGCCTGTTCTTCGGGATGCAAAACAGGCAACACGTCCTGCTCCCGTTGCACATGCGCGCGGAGCATGGAATCCATGAACATGATCTGAACGCCGGAATTCACTCAATCACGCCATGCTTGACCCGCCACCACAGTCCTTCACAATAGCACGCGCGCCAATTGGCGATGTTGCCGGATTCAGAAACATGACTCTTCCGACCCGGCTGCTTGCGATCCTTGCCGGTTCCCTGGCGGCGCTGGTTTGGCACGACGGCCGGGCCGACAGCGGATATCCGCCGGGCGACAAACGCACCCACATCGAACTCGGACTCGGTATTGCCGGCGCACATTTCGCCGATTATCCGGGCTCGTCCCGCTACTGGAACATCCTGCTGCCGATTCCCTATTTCACGCTGAAGAGTCCGCGCGTGAACGCCAGCCGCGACGGGGTGCACGGCAAACTGTGGCGCGGGGATCGCTGGAAGCTGAATGTGGATTTCAGCGGCTCGGTCCCGGTAAGTTCGTCACGCGATCCCGAACGGCAGAACATGCCGGGGCTGGGTTGGATCGGCGAAGTCGGCCCGATCTACAACTACCGCCTGTGGCGCGACAACCGCACCGGCTTCCGTCTCGATTTCGGTTTTCCGGTACGTGCCGCGATCAGCACCACCGGATTCAAGGCACATCACCGCGGCTGGGTCATGCAGCCCGAGCTTGAACTGGAACGGCATTGGGGCATTGCCGATACCCAGTACCACGCCGATTTCGGAATTTCGTGGCTTTACGCGACGGATTCCTATTTCAATTATCTGTACGGCGTGGCGCCCGAATATGCGACCGCGACACGTCCCGCTTATCAGGCGGCGGGTGGGTACGGCGGCTACCGTATTTCGCTGGGCTTCGGGATGCGCCGCGGCGACGTCGTCTACGGCATGTTCTATCGCTATATCAACCTGGCCGGGGCGAGCTTTAACACCAGTCCGCTGGTAAGTCAGCAGCACCAGGCCGCATTCGGCTTCGCGATAGCCTGGGTGTTCCAGAAAATTGACCGCTGACGCCGCGCCCCTTGACCTCACGGCCCCGGGCCGGTCTAATAGCGCCCCCTGATTTCCCGATTTGGCCAGGCAGGACGCCGGAAGCGGCCGGCGGGTAAATCCGGAATCTCCAGATCAAAGCGCATATGGCCAGGTAGCTCAGTTGGTAGAGCAGCGGACTGAAAATCCGCGTGTCGGTGGTTCGATTCCGCCCCTGGCCACCATCCCGTTTTAGTTCTTTCAATTAATTGTGTTGTTTAAGGCATATCTTTGCCGCTTGGCAACGGAATGCCTTATTTTCGATGGGGCAAATAACTCCCTTAACGCCAACAAGCGTCGTAGCGTGTTGTCTTGCATCCAAAATTCATCCATACAACTATATCTAAAATAGAAGAATCACTAGATAAATGTTGTTAGCATCGGGTCACCCAGCAATACAAATTTTTGATCGATTTGACTCAAAACCCGATACAACTCAACAAGCAAGACGATCCGATATGACTC
>DASUXE010000362.1:0-2701 GCA_036378075.1 Gammaproteobacteria bacterium | reverse complement strand
TGCAATACTGGCTGCGCAAGTCGAGCAGCTTCTTGCTGCAAACCGAAGTGGTTTCGAGTGGCTGATGAGCGGCAGCTGGACGCTGCTTGAACTGTTGACCGTGTGGATGTTTGCACAAATCGCCGGCCGGCGATTACAGGCACCGGATTCCATGGAGATACCACGGAGAATCGGACTGCCGCTGCAGATCAGCTCCCGAAACGGCGCCAGCCTGCGGAATCTGCTGCATTTCGCCTGGTTGTTTGCCGCGACCGTGGTCTGCCTGCTGCTGGTATTTGATCCGCGCTACCGTGGATTCCCAAATGCGCTTTTCATGCCGGCCGGACTCGGCTTTGCACTGTTGTCACTCGTCGGCCACAGAACGCGACCTGGTACAAATGTGGAAAACCGAATCCTGGCCGCCTGGCTGGGCGTGGCAGCGGCGCTGATCGTCGTCATGGAACATGTGGCCAATGGCCAGGCCCTGTGCTGGGCTGCGCTATGCGCGGGCCTCTGTCTGTCGGTGTGGATCCCGCATCTGCGCCTGCGCCAGCAACAGCACGCCGATCACCAGACCAACCGCGCTGGGCTCGAAGCAGTACCACACCAGACCGGTCGCGCTGACCACCGCGGTCAACCAGGCAGCCCAGCCTGAACGCGTCAGCAACGCGAGCACGCTGCCTGCCAGCGCGACGTATGCCAGTTGCTGATGGTCAAAACAGCGGATTGCGAGGAAACGCAACGTACATTGCCATGACTGCAACCCGGCATCGCATGCCTGCGCGACAGTCGCCGGCTCGATCAAACGGTAGCGAACCAGCATCGCCAACCCCAGCGCAACGGCAATCCCGCACCACGCCAGTATCCGAATCACCACCGCATGACGATTTGACCGTAACTCAGGTAACCGCATCTGCGCCATTCCACAACGCGCGGATCGCCGCCACACCATACGCGCCGGATTCGCGTGCCCGTTCCAGATCAGCGGAGTACAAACCGCCGATCGCAAACACCGGCAGGTGCGCGTTTCCAGTCAGCTGCGCGAATCGTTCCCAGCCAAGTCCGTTTGCATCCGGATGACTGGCAGTAGGCAGTACCGGCCCCAGCACCGTGTAATCGAGATCGCAGGCTTCCGCCTGTTCGAGTTCAGCCGCATCATGACAGGACGCGCCAACCAGAAACCCGGTCGCAAGCGGCCGCCTGGTTAACTTCAGCAATCGCCGGCTTGTAAGATGCACGCCATCGGCACCCAGTTGTTCCGCAAGTTGCGGCTCACTGTTCAGCAGCACGCGCGCACCGTATTTATGACTCAAGGCAATGACCTGGCGGGCGAGATGCAGATACCGGTCGGGTTGCAGCTGAGGTGCGCGCAGTTGAATCAGTTCCACACCGCTCTCGAGGCTGTGCTCCAGTTGCGCAAGAAACAGTCGCTGATCCGCGCCCGGCTCCGGCGTCACCAGCATACGGGGCGGCAGTCGAAGCAGCTGAGTAATCGGTAAATCGGCGGGCAGCAGATTCCACCCGGCCAATGCTCCCGGCCTGACCCAGGCGAGTGCCTGCTGTTCGCGTGCCTGAGGCTCGCCGGTGTAACGCGTCACCCGCCACACATCCAGTTCCACATGACGTTCGGGATAGGTGTGGGCAAACCGGATCAAGGGCCGGGCATCCACGACGGTAACACCCAGCTCTTCCTGCAATTCGCGCCGCAATGCGCTGCGCGGAGATTCCCGTGCTTCGAGCTTGCCGCCGGGAAATTCCCAGAACCCGGCCAGCGGCTTGCCGGCGGGACGCTCGGCAATCAGGACCCGTCCCTGCCCGTCATGCAGCACCGCTGCAACGACGTGGATCGTTGGCAGCGGTGATTCCGTGTTCATCGCAATGATGCTTTAACGGCCGGATGCCGGTGAATGCCGTTGGCTCAGGCCAGCTTTCCGTGACACTGCTTGTACTTGAGACCCGACCCGCAGGGACACGGCTCGTTGCGACCCACTTTGCGTCCATCGCGCACCACGGTCGCGACCGGCGGTGGGGTATTGTCAGCGCCGACAGCAGTTGCAGTAGCGCCGGTGCTGGCCGGGACTTCCGCATGCTGGAACTGCATGGCGCGTGCACGGCGGCGTTGTTCCTCCACCGCGGCCACATCCTCCTGGGTACGCACCTGAACCTTGGCCAGAATGCTGACCACATCGTGCTTGAGCCGCTCCACCATGGTGGCAAACATGCTGAAGGCTTCGCGTTTGTATTCCTGCTTGGGATCGACCTGTGCGTACCCGCGCAGGTGAATACCTTGGCGGAGGTAATCCATGTTGGCGAGGTGTTCGCGCCAAAGGTTATCCAGGACCTGCAACATCAGCGACTTCTCGAACTGGCGCAACACATCGGCACCGGTTTGCTGTTCCTTGAGCCGGTAGGCAGCCATGAACTGTTCGAAAATCTTCTTGCGCAACGGCTCTTCATGCAGCGACGAGTCACTGTCCAGCCACGTCTGAATATCCAGCTTGAGACCGAATTCACGATCCAGTGCTTCGCTTAACCCGGCAACATCCCACTGCTCCTCGACACTCTGCGGTGGAATGTAGATGTCGATGAGGTTATCCAGCACATCGCCGATATGCGTCTGAATCATGCCGGAAATATCCTGCGCTTTCAGCAGTTCACTGCGCAGCGCGTAGATCTCCTTGCGCTGAGCATTGGCGACATCGTCGTATTCCAGCAATGACTT
>DASUXE010000361.1:0-2533 GCA_036378075.1 Gammaproteobacteria bacterium | reverse complement strand
TTCCACTGCGCCGGCTACGCGCTCTTCAATTACAAACCCTGCTTCAGCGACGCTTCGATGAAATCATCCAGATCGCCGTCCAGCACTTTCTGTGTATTGCCGGTTTCAAAACCGGTACGCAGATCCTTGATCCGCGACTGATCCAGCACATAGGAACGGATCTGGCTGCCCCAGCCGATATCGGCCTTGCTGTCCTCCAGTTTCTGTTGTTCCGCGCGGCGCTTCTGCTCTTCCATCTCGTACAGTTTGGCCTTCAACATCTTCATGGCCGTGGCGCGGTTCTTGTGTTGCGAGCGTTCGTTCTGACACGCCACCACGATGCCGCTCGGCATGTGGGTGATGCGGATGGCGGAATCGGTCTTGTTGACGTGCTGGCCGCCGGCGCCGCTGGAACGGTAGGTGTCGACTTTCAGGTCTGCCGGATTGATTTCGATGTCGATATCATCGTCCACTTCCGGCGACACGAAGATCGCGGCGAACGAGGTATGCCGACGGTTGCCGGAATCGAACGGCGATTTGCGCACCAGCCGGTGCACACCGGTTTCGGTACGCAGCCAGCCATAGGCGTACTCACCTTCGAAGCGCACTGTAGCGCTCTTGATACCGGCGACTTCGCCGTCCGAGATTTCAATCACCTCGGTCCTGAAACCACGACGTTCGCCCCAGCGCAGATACATGCGCAGCAGCATATCGGCCCAGTCCTGCGCTTCAGTGCCGCCGGAACCAGCCTGCACGTCGAGGAAGGCGTTGTTGATGTCCATCGGTCCGGAAAACATGCGCTGGAATTCCATGCGCTCAACGATCTGGCCAAGACGTTCCACTTCAGCGGCAATCTCGCCCACCGAAGCCGCATCGCCCTCTTCCACCACCAGACTCAGCAACTCGCCGGAATCTTCCAGACCGCCGCCAAGCTGGTCCAGGTTACTGACCACCTCGTCCAGCCGGGCCCGCTCACGCCCAAGTTCCTGGGCGCGCTCCGGTTTGTCCCAGATCTTGGGATCTTCCAGTTCCTTGCTTACTTCCTGGAGGCGTTCGCGCTTGGCGTCGTAGTCAAAGGTACCCCCTCAGGGCGCCGACGCGTCCCTTCAGGTCGGTGATCCTGGTCTTGATGGGGTTGATGTCCTGCACTGGGAATTCCTGGGCGTTCAAGGGCAATTAAAAGCGACTATGGTACTACAGGCGTCACACCGGCTCGATATATACCACCAGCAATTGCAGACGCCGCTCGCCCCGGAATTCGTTGACGTCCGGCCGGTACACGATCCGCACCCGCTCACAATCTGCCGGCAGATGTTCGCCGGTCTGGCGGAACGCGATGGCATCCAGCCGCTGGCTGGTATCGGCATGCATCAGCATCAGTTTCAGATGCCCGCCTCCCAGCAGACGCCGTTCCAGCAAACGGAATTCGCCGTCGAAACACGGTTCAGGGAAACCCTGACCCCAGGGACCCGCGTCACGCAGCAAGGTGGCGCATTCCAGGTTCAGGAATTCGGGCGCCAGTTCGCCGTCGGTATAAATGACCCCGGTGAGATCCTCTGCCGACAGCCGGCGGCGGACTTCAGCATCGAACGCCTCCGCAAACGGCCGGAAGTTGTCGGCCCCGAGACTCAACCCAGCTGCCATCGCATGACCGCCGAATTTCGCGATCAGCTCAGGATGCTGGGTAGAGACTGCTTCCAACGCATCCCGGATATGCAGGCCTTTCACGGAACGGCCCGACCCCTTGAGGCTGCCGTCATCGGCACGCGCAAATGCAATCACCGGCCGATGCACGCGATCCTTGATACGCGAGGCCACGATGCCGACCACACCCTGATGCCAGGTTTCGTCGAACAGACACAGGCCGAAGGGCAATGCCGGATCGTCGTCGTGCAAACCCATGCCGGCCAGAATCTGCATTGCATCATCCTGCATCTGCGCTTCGATGCCACGACGCTCATGATTGAGCTCATCCAGGCGTACCGCCAGTTCCCGCGCGCGGGCCAGATCATCGGTCAGCAGACACTCGATACCCAGGGACATGTCGGTCAGGCGCCCCGCCGCATTCAGACGCGGGCCGATGGTGAATGCCATATCCGACGCGGTCACCCGTGACATGTCGCGCTTGCCGGTTTCCAGCAAGGCACGGATACCTGCAATCCCTCGACCCGCACGCAACCGCGCCAAACCTTGCGCCACCAGCACGCGATTGTTGTGATCGAGCGGTACCAGATCGGCGACCGTGCCGAGCGCGACGATGTCCAGAAACTCGGCAAGATTCGGTTCGGCGATACCGCGCGACTGAAACCATCCTTGCGTGCGCAGATGGGCACGCAAGGCCATCAGCAGGTAGAACACGACCCCAACGCCGGCCAGCGATTTGCTCGGGAAGCCGTCACCGGGCAGATGATGATCGGTCACCAGAACTTTGACACCGGCGGCACGGGCCGCGGCCACCCCGGCATGACTGGAAATGCCGTTATCGACGGTGATGATCAGATCCGGTTGACGCTGAACCGCCAGCGCCACGATTTCAGGTGTCAGACCGTAACCA
>DASUXE010000360.1:0-5523 GCA_036378075.1 Gammaproteobacteria bacterium | reverse complement strand
TCTTCGGTGAGATAGACCTGTTTGGCTTTCTCGTCGACGCTGTAATCGCCCGGACCGTCCTCTTCCTGCTGGCGCACCAGAGCTGGCACCAGCTTGTTTATCTGCCGGTACAGATCAGTGTTGTCGTCCACTGCGCCCGAGATGATCAACGGCGTGCGGGCCTCGTCGATCAGGATCGAGTCCACTTCGTCAACGATGGCGTAGTGCAATTCACGCTGCACCTTGTCTTCCAGGCGGAACGCCATGTTGTCGCGCAGGTAATCGAAACCGAATTCGTTGTTGGTGCCGTAGGTAATGTCGGCGCCGTAGGCTTCCCGCTTCACCGGCGGTTCCTGTCCCGCCAGCACCACGCCGACTGTCATGCCCAGCGCTTCATATACCGGCCGCATCCAGTCCGCGTCGCGTTGCGCCAGATAATCGTTGACGGTGACCACGTGCACACCGTGTCCGGGAATGGCATTGAGGTAGGCGGCAAGCGTCGCAACCAGGGTCTTGCCTTCACCGGTGCGCATTTCAGCGATCTTGCCCATGTGCAGGGTGAGACCACCGATCAGCTGCACGTCGAAGTGGCGCATGCCCATACGCCGGCGCGCCGCCTCCCGAACCGCGGCGAAGGCTTCCGGCAACAGATCGTCGAGACTTTCGCCGTTCGCAAGCCGGGAACGGAATTCCGCGGTTTTGTCCTTGAGTGACTGGTCCGACAACTCCCGGAACCCCGGCTCCAGCGCGTTGATACGCTCGACTGAGCGCTGCATGCCGTTGATGAGCCGCTCGTTGCGGCTGCCAAACACCTTCTTCAGTAGACCGAGAGCCATCTGTGTCTTCCGTATGAATATCTGGTTATTGAGTCATTGATAACGCTGCCGATACAGCCCAAAGCGTCAGCGGGCGGCATGATCGCCACGGTTCCGGTGAAATGTGTTATGGAAACAGTCGCCTGCGGACCCAAATGACCCGCGGGCAGGAGGCGGGATTTAATCCAGGTTCCGGGACGCTGCGGCCAACTTGGACCGCCCTGATGCATGCACAAACCGTGCCGGGTTAATCTGCTTGCCATTGTATAAAACTTCAAGGTGCACGTGGGGGCCGGTGGAGCGTCCGGTTGAACCCATCAGTGCAATTTCCTGCCCCTTCTTCACGATCTCGCCAACGTGCACCAGAATCGTTTCATTATGTCCGTAACGCGTTGCGTAACCGTTGCCATGATCGATTTCGATCATGTTGCCATACCCGCCTCGCGGCCCGGCCCAGGTGACCACGCCCGGCGCCACCGCGGCCACGGCTTCGCCCTCGGTCCCGGCAAAGTCAATGCCGGGGTGAAACGACAGCTCGCCTGTAAACGGATCGATACGCATGCCGAACGGCGAGCTTTCGTAGCCCACCTTGATGGGCGGACCTGCAGGCTGCGCCTGCCTTTGTACGTTGCGGTTCATGATCAGGTTTTCAAGGACCGAGAACTGCTGTTCGCGGCTGCGGATCTGGGCCTGGACCTGATCCAGGCTGCCCATGAAATCCTGCACGGAGATGTGTTGCGCGGGAGCCGGCAGATCCGGGCCGCCTTCGGCGGGCGCTTCGTCGAAATTGAATTCGCCGCGCTTGAGTCCGGCCATCTGCGTCAATTGCTGCCCCAGGGCGTCCAGCCGGATGATATGTGCCTGCAGCTGGCCCACCTTGGCCGACAGGGCGTCAATGTTGATCTGGGCTGCCTGCTTGGCGCGAGCGACTTCCTGCGCCTGGCTGGCCAACTGCTGTTGCCAAACCCGGGACTGGTCGGCAGTGCCAGATTGCCAGCGGGCCGCGCCGTAGCCGGCCAGAAACAGGGCACTGGCCAGCAGCAAGCCCAGGCTGAGCAACCCGCCCCACGTCACCGGCCGGGCCAAATTCAACTGATAGGGACGGCCCCGCCTGGTAAGTACGATAAGATTCATCCATCAGTTCCCGTGCTGTGCCCCGATCATGCCGGACCTTATCGCCCATGGCCATGCCAAAGCTTAACTCATTAACCGAACTTATGTCCGGCTCGTCCCTGGCCCGGCTCGGGGCCGAAGCCCGCCGCCTTGGCCAGCTGCGCGACGCCGTGCGCCGCCAGCTCCCGCCTGATCTGGCCCCCTGGTGTCTGGGCGCCGAACTCCACCAGGACCGACTGCTGATCTACATGGCCAGCGCGGCGACCGCAACGGCGCTCCGCTACCGGCAGCAGCCCTTGCTGATGGCCGTCGGCACGACGCTCGGGCAACCGCTCAAGCGGCTCGAGGTACGGGTGATGCCCGATCCACCCCTGCCGCCGGCACCCCGTCCCACGCCGCGGGTGCTGACCGAGAGCGTACGGCGTCTGCTTCAACAGACCGCCGACACCGTGTCCGACGAATCCCTGGCCCGCTCTCTTCACCGTCTCGCCCGGCCTCACGGCCGGTCCGGGAAGTGAGGGGCATCCATCCCCTTTGACTAATGCTTGAATTCGGCCTCTGTCTGACCGGTGGTCAGAGTGCGTGCACCGGCGTCATGTAGGAAATCGGCGCCGCTGCAGGATCATCGAAGGTGACCTCTTCCCAGGCCGGCTTGTTCGCCAGCAAGGTGCGCAACAGCATGTTATTCAGGCCGTGGCCCGACTTGTAGGCGCTGAACGCACCAATCAGGCTATGACCCAGCAGATACAGATCGCCGATTGAATCGAGGATCTTGTGTTTGACGAACTCGTCTTCGTAGCGCAGGCCGTCCTCGTTGAGGATGCGGTAATCGTCCAGCGCAATGGCATTGTCCAGCGAGGCGCCCAGGGTCAGGTGCTTCTGGCGCAGCATCTCGATATCGCGCATGAAGCCGAAGGTGCGCGCCCGGCTGACTTCCTTCACGAACGAGGTGGTGGAGAAATCGACCGTCGCAGTCTGGGTGTGTTTCTTGAATATGGGGTGATCGAAATCGATCTGAAAGCTGACCTTGAAGCCGTCGAACGGCTCGAAGCGCGCCCATTTGTCGCCATCGCGTACTTCCACCGGTTCCTTGATCCGGATGAAGCGCTTGTGGGCATTCTGCTCCTCGATTCCCGCCGATTGCAGCAGGAACACAAACGGGCCGGCGCTGCCGTCCATGATCGGCACTTCGGGGGCGGACAGATCTACATAGGCATTGTCGATACCCAGACCCGCCAGCGCCGACAACAGGTGCTCGACCGTGGAAATACGGGCGTCACCGTTGACGATGGTGGTGCCCAGCATGGTGTCGCCAACATTCTCGGCGTAGGCACGGATCTCGACAGGCTGTTCCAGGTCCACACGTCGGAAGATGATGCCGGTATTCGGTGCGGCCGGACGCAAGGTCATGTAAACCTTCTCGCCCGTGTGCAATCCCACGCCGGTTGCCCGGATACAGTTCTTGAGCGTGCGCTGTTTCAACATGCCTTCGCGATACCTTGAGTCAGCGGGACAATCCGGCCCGGAAAGCCGGACAGGGAACCCCAATGTGACGAAATTGTGACCGGGTAAGGTATCACAGCAACATAATGCCGAACAAGGTTTTTCAGGCCCCGTCCGGCATCCGTTTCAGTCCGCCTGTCGGCGCAGGAACGCCGGAATATCCAGATATTCCTGATCGTGGGCGTCCAGATCACCGTGTTCCCGCTGCCGTGCGTAGGTCGGCCGTTCCAGCTTTTTCCAGTCCGGGCGATCGTCGGTGCCGGTCCGCGCGACTACCTGCATGACCGGGGCCGGTGGCGGCACCACCGCTGCGGCAACCGGTTGCGGCTTCACCACCGGTGCGGTTTGTGCCTGGGGACGGGTCAACCCGGTCGCCACCACCGTGACCCGGATCTCGTCCGTCATCGACGGGTCAAGCACGGTGCCGACCTTGATCGAGGCGTCCTCGACGGCATAGCTGTGGGCAATTTCCATCACCTCAGTGTATTCACCCATGGTCAGATCCATGCCCGCGGTGATGTTGACCAGAATGCCGCGCGCGCCCTGCAGGTTCACGTTCTCGAGCAACGGGCTGGTCACAGCCGCTTCGGTGGCCCGCCGGGCCCGGCCTTCACCGCTCGCTGAGCCGGTGCCCATCATCGCCATGCCCATCTCCGACATGACGGTGCGGACGTCGGCGAAGTCCAGGTTGATCAGACCCGGACGGGTGATGATATCGGCAATGCCGCGCACCGCGCCGTGCAGCACTTCATTCGCAGCCTGGAAAGCCTGCAGAATCGGCACATCGCGGCCCAGCACCGCGGCCAGTTTTTCGTTCGGAATCACGATCAGCGAATCCACGTATTGGCCGAGGTCCGCGAGCCCCTGCTCGGCAACCTTCATACGCTTGCCACCTTCATACGGGAACGGCTTGGTAACCACCGCCACCACCAGGATGTCGAGCTCCTTGGCAACCTGCGCCACCACCGGTGCCGCACCGGTCCCGGTGCCGCCGCCCATACCGGCGGTAATGAACACCATGTCACTGCCGGTGAGCACTTCCTCGATCCGGTCGCGATCTTCCAGCGCCGCCTGTTTGCCGACTTCCGGATTGGAGCCGGCGCCCAGACCGCGAGTGAGATTGCAGCCTACCTGCAGCGTGGTGCGGGCGTTGATTTTCTTCAACACCTGCGCGTCGGTATTTACCGCGATGAAATCCACGCCCTCGATGCCACTGGCCACCATGTGCTGCACGGCATTACCGCCGCCGCCGCCCACGCCGACCACCTTTATTACAGCGCTCTGGCTGACACTATCCATTAATTCGAACATGACCGGCCTCCTCGGTATGAACTACCAAATTTGAACACCACATTTCAAAACGAACCCTGAAACCATTGCTTCATCCGCTGCCATACGTCCTGCATTCCCAGTTGCACGCGCCGTTCACCGGCGCCACTGCGCGGCACACTCTGTGCACCAAACAACAACAGACCGACACCGGTGGCGTGAATCGGATTGCGTACCACGTCCACCAGACCGTTGACGTGCTGCGGCACGCCGAGCCGTACCGGTGCATGAAACACTTCTTCGGCAAGCTCCACCGCGCCTTCCATCTTGGCGCTGCCTCCGGTCAGCACGATGCCGGCCGGGATCGCATCCTCGAAACCGCTGCGGCGCAGCTCAGCCTGGATCAGGCTGAACAATTCCTCGTAGCGCGGCTCGACCACCTCTGCCAGCGTCTGGCGCGCCAGGCGGCGCGGCGGGCGCTCGCCGACACTCGGTACTTCGATGGTCTCGTCCGCGCTCGCGAGCTGCGGCAATGCGCAGGCGTACTTGATCTTGATTTCCTCGGCATGGTGCGTCGGTGTGCGCAAGGCCACGGCAATGTCGTTGGTCACCTGATCGCCGGCGATCGGAATCACCGCGGTATGCCGGATAGCGCCGTCGGTAAACACCGCGATATCGGTGGTGCCGCCGCCGATGTCCACAAGACACACGCCGAGTTCTTTTTCATCTTCGTTCAACACCGCGTAACTGGACGCGAGTTGTTCGAGAATGATGTCGTCCACTTTCAAGCCGCAGCGTTCCACGCAACGCACGATATTCTGCGCGGCACTCATGGCGCCGGTGA
>DASUXE010000359.1:0-6130 GCA_036378075.1 Gammaproteobacteria bacterium | reverse complement strand
TTGCCGGCCTCCGAACCATACAGTTTCATATCCACGCTGCCGGAAATCCGGAATTCCTTAGTGCGCACCTGTACGAGCACCAGCCGGTAATGATACAGACGCGGCGCGCCGCCGCTGGTAAACCGGAGGCTCTGGGCATGAATGCCCTCTTCGCCAGCGCCCGGTGACACAATGCCCTTGTAGAACGCAAGTTCTTCCTGCAGCCCGGTCACTTTGTCCTGCATCGCTTCGACGCTTTTCTGGACTTGCTGTCGCGAAGCCAGATCCACGTCCCGCACCCGTTCAAGGGCGGTGATCTGTTCCTGCAGCTGCCGGTTCTGATCCCGGGTTTGCGTCAACTGATCCTGCAACGCCCCCGCCGCCGCGCGATCGTAACCTGCACGGCGCTCGCCGTAGACGAACGCTGCCCACAACGCGACCACCACCGCGACGGTGAGCAAACTGCGGAGCATCCATGTCTGCCGGGGACTGTGATGTTTGACGACGAGTTTCGTCATTTATGGAGAATGCTGTTCCGGGAAATGTCATGCACAAGAGCGGCTCATGTTACCTGCTGGCAGGGCTCACCGCTAGGTTTGCTCCAGGGAATGCTCACGAGCGGTGCTAGAATCCGGCACGACATATCCTCATCTTGCGTATGCCACTTAAATGGAGACGCGCCATGCTCTGGGTTAAAGCTTTCCACATAATATTCATGGTGACTTGGTACGCGGGCCTGTTCTATCTGCCACGCCTGTTCGTGTATCACGCCGACACGCATGATGAAGTCAGTCTGCACCGGTTTGAAATCATGGAACGGCGCCTGTTTTTCATCATGTCGCTGGGGGCGATCGGCACTGTCTGTTTCGGACTGTGGCTGATGCTGGGCTGGTTCATGCCGGCCGGCGCCTGGTTGCACATCAAACTGGGGCTGGTGGTGCTGTTGCTGCTGTATCACATGTACTGCTATGTGCTGATGCGCAATTTCCGGTTGGGCCGTAACCGGCACGGCAACCGCTTCTACCGCTGGATCAACGAATTCCCCAGTCTGTTGTTGGTCGCCATCGTGCTTCTGGCAGTCCTGAAACCGGTATAACTATCTGTTTTTCATGGAATCCCGGCTTAAACCTCAAATTTTTGCAAAGCTAAATGAGAATGATTGTTAATTAGAATTGCTATTGCTATACTGGATTCCGTGGAGATTATTCAGCCGCCCGGAAACCGATTTTGAGGACCACCATGCTGACCCGTTTCGCCCGACTGGCCCTGCTCGCCTGCCTGCCGATACTGACCGGACCGGTATTTGCCGCCGACGCCCCCAGCCCGCAACTCAATATCCGCAATCAGCAATTCGTGCCCGGCCAGCTTACCGTCGCCGCCGGAGCCAAGATCGAATTGCTGGTCGTGAACGAGGATGCCCTGCCGGCCGAGTTCGAGAGCTATGATCTGTCCCGCGAAGTGGTGGTGCCGGGCCACAGCCAGGTGAAAATATTTATCGGCCCGTTGAAGCCGGGCAAGTACCGCTTCTTCAATGACTTTCACCAGCAGTCCGAAGGCTGGATCGTGGTTGCGGCGCCCGGCGCCGCCAACTGAACAGGACACCCTGCATGCTCGCCACCGCCGTACTGGTTTTTCGTGAAGTGCTGGAAGCCGCGCTCATTATCGCGGTGGTGCTGGGCGCGAGCCGGGGTGTCAGCGGTCGAGGCTGGTGGGTCAGCGCGGGTGTCGGCCTGGGGGTGCTCGGCGCCTGCCTGGTGGCGATATTCGCCGCCGGGATTGGCAGCGCCTTCTCCGGCACCGGCCAGACCCTGTTGAATGCCGCGATTCTGCTGACCGCGGTGCTGATGCTGGCCTGGCACAACATCTGGATGAACAGTCACGGACGCAAAATGGCGAGCGATATCAAGGCGGTCGGCGATGCCGTGCGGGCGGGCAACAAGACCCTGGTCGCGCTGCTGATCGTCACCTTCACTGCGGTGATGCGTGAGGGTTCGGAGGTCGTATTGTTCCTGTGGGCCGTGGCCACCAGCGGCGGACAAGAGTACGGCATGATCATCGGCGGGTTCGCCGGCCTGGCTGCCGGAGTTCTGGTTGGCGCACTGATCTATCGCAGCTTGCTCTTCATTCCGATCCGGCATTTCTTCTCGGTCACCGGCTGGCTGATCCTGCTGCTGACCGCCGGTCTCGCCGCACAAGCCGCCGGCTTCCTGAATCAGGCCGGATTGCTGCCGGCATTCGGCAACAGTCTCTGGAATACTTCCGGAATTCTCAGCCAGCAAAGCATCCTGGGGCAGTTGCTGCATGTCCTGGTGGGATACATCGCCCGGCCTTCCGGCATCGAGCTGATTTTCTACGTCGTCACGCTGGTCAGCATTTTCGCGCTGATGCGCCTGGTCAAGACGCGGGTGCACCGTCCCGGACCGTCACGTACAGAACCGCGCGCGCCTGCCGAAACCCGTCTGACCAGCCCCTGAAATTACCTGTCAGTCGGCACACAGCAGCCGTTACCTGTATCTGCAGATACCGGGATCAGGCCAGGTGGCGGTTGAATGACCTGCCGCAACGCGCAAATTTCGGTAAAGTGTCGATCACTTCAGAATCGGGAGAGTGCCCCGTGCCATCGGATTCGCCGTTCCATATCCGTCCCGCCCGCCAGGGCGATGCCGCGCTGGTCCTCGGACTGATCCGGGATCTGGCTGCCTATGAAAAGCTTTCACACGAAGTCGTCGCCACCGAACAGGATATCGACGCGCAGTTGTTCGGTGCACAACCGCGTGCCGAGGCCTTGATTGCCGAATACAACGGCCAGCCGGTCGGCTTCGCGCTGTTCTTCCACAATTTCTCGACCTTTCTCGCTCGTCCCGGCCTGTATCTCGAGGATTTGTATGTAAAACCGGAATTCCGCGGCAAGGGCTTCGGCAAGAAACTGCTGGCGCATCTGGCCAAGCTGGCGGTGGAGCGCGGTTGCGGACGTTTCGAATGGGCGGTGCTGGACTGGAATACGCCGGCGATCCGCTTCTACGAAAGTCTGGGCGCAAAAATTGTCGATGAATGGAAAATCAATCGCCTGACCGGCGATGCGTTGCGCAAACTGGCGCAAACCGCGGCGGTTCAGTAGTCCGGCACAGCAGGCGCGCCATCCGGAAACAACAACGGCGCGAGTTCCGTCAAGGCCTGCTGGTAAACTTCACGCTTGAAGAAGATCACTTCCCTGAGCGGTTGCCAGTAGTTCACCCAGCGCCAGTCATCGAATTCGGGTATCTCTGCGGCATCCAGCTGCACCGCAGTCTCATCGCCGATGAAACGCAACATGAACCAGATCTGTTTCTGGCCTATGCACAACGGTGTGGCATCCGGCCGCTGGTAACGCTCCGGCAACTCGTAGCGTAACCAGCGTTGCGTGCTGCCCATGAGCCGGACATGTTCGGCGCCGAGACCGACCTCCTCATTCAACTCCCGGAACAGCGCCTGTTCCGGGGTTTCGCCGGCCTGAATTCCGCCTTGCGGAAATTGCCAGCCCGCGCGTCCTACCCGGCGCGCCCAGAACAGCCGGCCGCTGTCATCGCAGAGGATGATACCGACATTGGCGCGATAACCTTGCGAGTCGATCACGCCGTCTCCAGTCGCGGTTTGCTGCACGCTCATCCGGGCAGTTTTCCACAAAGCCGCGCGCACTGGCAATCGCACCGGGATTTCATTAACCTGCCAACCCGCCCACGCTCGCGGATGCCTGATAGTGCAACTCGCGCTTTTCGATCTCGATCACACCCTGCTGGATGGCGACAGCGACAGCCTCTGGTTCCGGTTTCTGACTGGACAAGGTGCCGTGGATGCAGACCGTCTGGCCGAAGAACGCGCGCGGCATTCGCGCGACTATCACGCAGGCCGTCTGGACGTCGAAGCCTATTACAACCTGACCCTCAAGCCGCTGGCGGATCACGTTCCGGAGCAACTGCAACAATGGCGCGAACGGTTCGTACGTGAATGCATTCTGCGCCGCATCGCCGCCGACGCCCGAACCCTGCTTGAGCAGCACCGCGCTGCCGGGCACACACTTGCCATCGTTACCGCGACAAACCGCTTCATCACCGAGCCGATTGCCAGAGAACTCGGGGTGGCACATCTGCTCGCCACTGAAGCCGAATGTGAAGGCGGCCGTTTTACCGGGCGGGTCGCGGGCATCCCGTGTTTCCGCGAAGGCAAACTCAGTCATCTGCGTGAATGGTTGTACGAGGAAAACATTGCGCCGACGGAAACCTGGTTCTACTCGGATTCACACAACGACTTGCCATTACTGGAATACGTGCAACATCCAGTTGCGGTCAACCCGGACCCGGTGTTGAGCGAGATCGCCAAACAGCGCAACTGGCCTGTCATGCAATTACGTTGCGCAGCATCCGGTGTTTCCGGCTGAACATGTTGTACCGCGTCCGACCACCGGTTCTGCTCGTCACACTGGCGTTGCTGACGTTGCTGGTATTCGGCGTCGCCCTTGCGGCAGGCAGCGTGTCATTACCGTTGCATTCGGTCTGGTCCGCGCTGGCCGGCCATGGCGATCCGCTGACCCGCACCCTGGTGCTGGAGTTGCGTCTGCCGCGCGCGCTCAACGCATTCGCGGTTGGCGCGCTGCTGGCAATGGCGGGTGCATTGATGCAGGTGTTGTTGCGCAATCCACTGGCAGATCCCTACATCCTCGGCGTGTCTGGTGGCGCGGCGGTTGGCGCGCTAGGCGCATTGCTGGCAGGCGTGGGGGGATTCTGGCTGAGTGGCAACGCCTTCGCGGGCGCACTGATCTCGATGTTGATTGTATTCGTTCTGGCGCACGGGCGCGGCGGCTGGACGCCGACGCGCCTGTTGCTCACCGGCATTGTGGTTGCATTCGGTTGGGGCGCGCTCATCAGTTTCATGCTGGTGATGTCGGACGACGCCAGCCTGCGCGGCATGTTGTTCTGGTTGATGGGCGATTTGTCCTATCGCGGCAGCAGCGGCCTGCCGCTTGCAGTCGTGGGCATCGGGCTGCTGGGCTGGCTGCCGTTTGCGCGTTACCTGAATGTGCTGGCGCGCGGCGAAACCCTTGCCGAAGCGCTCGGTATCGCAGTGCGACCGTTCAGCATCGCAATCTATATCAGCGCTTCGCTGTTCACCGCCATCGCCGTCACCGAAGCCGGCGCCATCGGCTTCGTGGGCCTGGTGATTCCGCACATACTGCGATTGTTGTCCGGCAGCGACCATCGCAGCCTGCTGCCCGGTGCCGCCCTCGCCGGCGGCAGTCTGTTGATGCTGGCTGACACGCTGGCACGCACGGTTGTCGCACCGCAGCAGCTTCCGGTCGGCGTGGTGACCGCCGCCATCGGCGTGCCGTTGTTCCTCTATCTGCTGAACCGGGCACGAGGCCCGTTATGAATAGCGCACCATTGCTCAGCACTCATGCGCTCACTGTCAGCATCGCCGGCAAGCAGGTATGCCGTAATCTGGATCTGGATCTTGATGCCGGCACCTGTCTCGGTATTCTCGGCCCCAATGGCATCGGCAAAACCACCCTGCTGCATACCCTGGCCGGATTGCGTGCGCCGGACAGCGGCGAAATTCTGATGGCCGGCGAATTGATATCGAAACTGCCACGACGTGCCATCGCCCGCAAGCTGGGTCTGCTGATACAGCAGCAGGAAGACAGTCTGCCGGCATCGGTGCTGGAAACCGCCCTGATAGGCCGGCATCCGCATATCGGCTTCTGGCGCTGGGAATCGCATGCCGACGTCGCCATCGCCCGCCGCATGCTCAAGCTCACCGGTCTCGACGGTCTGGAACAACGTACCCAGACTCATTTGTCCGGCGGTGAAAGGCGAAGGCTCGCGATCGCCACCATCCTGGCACAGGACCCGACGGTATTTCTGCTCGACGAACCCACGCATCAACTGGACCTGCAACACCAGATCACCCTGCTCCGGCTATTCGCGCAGCTCTCGCAACAGCAGCAGCGGCTGGTGGTGGTCAGCCTGCACGACGTCAATCTGGCGGCACGCTTTTGCAGCCACGTCTTGCTGATATTCGGCTCCGGCCGGACGCTGGCCGGCCCGGTCCGGGAAATCCTGACCCCGGAGAACCTCTCGCAGCTGTTTCACATTCCGGTACTGCCGGTATCCTGGCCGGG
>DASUXE010000358.1:0-3267 GCA_036378075.1 Gammaproteobacteria bacterium | reverse complement strand
ACCTGAATTCACCGGAAACCCCCCTGTTTCACAAGGGCCGCGAACTGTACGGACTTTACGAAGCCCGCCAGGCCTTGCGCGAGATACCGCGTCTGCTGGTCGTCGAAGGCTATATGGATGTGGTGGCGCTTCATCAGCACGGCGTGGCCTACGCCGTCGCCACACTCGGCACCGCCACCACCGCCGATCACCTGCAGCGCCTGTTCCGGGTCGCGCCGGAAGTGGTGTTCTGCTTCGACGGCGACCGGGCCGGGCGCAGCGCCGCCTGGCGCGCGCTGGAAAATGCCCTGCCCGAGGCCCGCGAAGGCCGGCACATCAAGTTCCTGTTCCTGCCGGAAGGCGAGGACCCGGACACGCTGGTGCGCAAGGAAGGCCGTGAAGCTTTCGAAGCACGGATCAAGCAGGCCACGCCGCTGTCGCGGTTCCTCACAGACAGTCTGGTTGTCAAAACTGACCTTGGGTCAGCTGAGGGTCGTGCCCGGCTGTGGGAATTGGCCCGCCCGCACCTGGAACGGGTCCCGGCCGGCGTGTTCCGTGACCTGCTCAAAGATGAAATTGCACAGCTGGCCCAGGTGGATTCCGGAAAGTTGACTATGCTTAACCGGACAGCTGTCCCAGGCGCGCCGGTCCGGACTGGACAGGGAACAGGCCGCGGAGATCCCCGGCCGCAGCTCACCAGCCCGGTGCGCAAGGCCATCGCCCTGCTGCTGCACCGGCCGCAGCTGGCAGCCCTGGCCGGTGAACCGGAAACGCTCGACAGCGTTTCCCTCAAGGGTACGGAAGTGCTCCGGGCACTGGTGGAATTCGCGCGGTCCCACCCCCATATCAACGGAGCGGGCCTGCTGGAGCACTGGCGCGACACTGAGATCGGCGCCACCTTGAACAAGCTGGCCCAGGCCGAGCTGGTGACGCCGCCGGAAGCCATGGAAAGCGAATTTGTGGCGGTGATGGCGGATCTGACCGGCCGCCGCCCCGCCGAGCGCCGGCGCGACGAATTGATCGCCGAATCCCGGCGCCGAGCGCTGGATCCCGCCGAAAAAGCGGAACTGAGCCGCCTTTTGCTGGTCCAGAACAGTCCGGACAGCAGCGCCCGGGACACGAAAACCGATTGATTTAACTGGAAAAACGGACTTTTTACGATATAATTGAGCGTTTCACTCCGGCGTTTTTACAAACGCCGCTTTCTACACGGAACACCATGAACCAGATGACAGAGGACAAGCAGTCGCAGCTCAAATTGCTTATTGCCAAGGGCAAGGAGCAGGGCTATCTGACCTATGCGGAGGTGAACGATCACCTGCCGAACGAGATCGTCGATCCGGAACAGATCGAGGAGATCATTGCGACCATTAACGACATGGGCATCCCGGTGCACGAAGAAGCACCGGACGCCGACACGCTGCTGCTGTCCGACAATGCCGCCTCCTCCAACGACGACGACGATGCCGCGGAAGAAGCCGCTGCTGCGTTGGCGGCGCTGGACGCCGAATTCGGCCGCACCACCGACCCCGTGCGCATGTACATGCGCGAGATGGGCACGGTCGAGCTGCTGACCCGCGAAGGCGAAATCAAGATCGCCAAGCGCATCGAGGAAGGCCTGACCCAGGTGCTGGCCTCGGTCGCCACTTATCCTGCGTCGTCGGCGCTGCTGCTGTCGGAATACGACGGCATCGCGGAAGGCCGCACCAAACTCACCGACATCATCTCGGGCTTCATCGATCCCAACGCCGATGATGTGGTCCCGGAGCCGGCCGTGGTCGCGGACGCCGCTGACGACACAGCCACCGCGCTTGCTGACAGCGACGATGCCGAAGTCGAGGAAGAGGAAGTGCCGGTCAAAGGCAAAGGCAAGTCCGCCAAAGCCGGCAGCGACGACGAAGATGAAGAAAGCGCTGACGGCGAGGATGCCAGCCCGGTGGACACCGGTCCGGATCCGGAAGAAGCCGCCACGCGTTTCGCCGAACTGCGCAAGACGCACGAGAAGACCGTGCGCGCCATCGCCAAGCATGGCACTGAGCACAAGACCACGATCCGTCTGCGCAAGCAGCTGGCGGAATCGCTGATGCAGTTCAAGTTGACGCCGCGCATGACCGACGCCCTGACCGGCAATTTGCGCATGCTGGTGGACACCATCCGTTCTTACGAACGCGGCATCATGCAACTGTGCGTGCAGAAAGCCGGCATGCCGCGCAAGGATTTCATCAAGAGCTTCCCGGATAACGAGACCAGCACACGTTGGCTGGATCGCATGATCAAGTCCAAGCGCAAGTGGTCGGCCGCGCTCGGCCGTCATAAGGATGACGTGATCCGTCTGCAGCACAAGCTGATTGCCGTCGAGACCGAAACGCATCTCTCGATCCGCGAACTGAAAGAGATCAACCGCCAGATGTCGATCGGCGAAGCGAAAGCCCGCCGCGCCAAGAAGGAAATGGTGGAAGCCAACCTGCGTCTGGTGATCTCAATCGCCAAGAAATACACCAATCGCGGTCTGCAGTTCCTGGATCTGATTCAGGAAGGCAACATCGGTTTGATGAAAGCCGTGGACAAGTTCGAATACCGTCGCGGTTACAAGTTCTCGACCTACGCGACCTGGTGGATTCGTCAGGCCATCACGCGTTCGATCGCGGATCAGGCCCGCACCATCCGTATCCCGGTGCACATGATCGAAACCATCAACAAGCTGAACCGCATCTCGCGGCAGATGCTGCAGGAGATGGGCCGCGAACCGACGCCGGAAGAACTTTCCGTGAAAATGGAAATGCCGGAAGACAAGGTCCGCAAGGTGCTCAAGATCGCCAAGGAACCGATCTCGATGGAAACCCCGATCGGCGACGACGAGGATTCGCATCTGGGCGATTTCATCGAGGACGTGTCGGTGACCTCGCCGGCCGACGCCGCGACAGCAGAAGGCCTGCGCGAAGCAACACACGGCGTGCTCGCCTCGCTGACGCCGCGCGAAGCCAAGGTGCTGCGCATGCGCTTCGGCATCGACATGAACACGGATCACACGCTGGAAGAAGTCGGCAAGCAGTTCGACGTCACCCGTGAGCGCATCCGTCAGATCGAAGCCAAGGCTCTGCGCAAGCTGCGTCATCCCTCGCGCTCCGATCAGCTGCGCAGCTTCCTGGACGAATCCTCGTCCTGATTGCCGGGTGTTGATGATATACAAAGGCCGCGCTCGCGCGGCCTTTGTGTTTGAAAGGACTGATGCCTTAAACTCAGTCATTGCAGCGGGCAGATTTTTGCTCCTGCAAAATCTACATTTCC
>DASUXE010000357.1:0-11952 GCA_036378075.1 Gammaproteobacteria bacterium | reverse complement strand
CATCAAAGTGCGGGTCTCGGGGCGCCTGAACGGTTCCGAAATCGCGCGCAGCGAGCAGTATCGCGAAGGCCGTGTGCCGCTGCACACCCTGCGTGCTGATATCGATTACGGCTTTGCCGAGGCTTCCACCACCTATGGCGTGATTGGCGTCAAGGTGTGGATTTTCAAGGGTGAAGTGTTGGACGCCAGCGAACTGGGTGCTTCCCGTGACGCGGCCGGTGACAAGAAATCCGGAGTGAAGGCAGATGCTACAGCCTAAACGTACCAAGTTCCGCAAGCAGCACAAGGGCCGCAACCGCGGTCTGGCGCAGGCCGGCAACAGCGTGTCGTTCGGTGAATACGGCCTCAAGGCCACCGAGCGCGGCCGCATCACTGCGCGCCAGATCGAAGCGGCGCGTCGTGCCATGACCCGCTTCGTGAAACGCGGCGGCAAGATCTGGATCCGGGTCTTCCCGGACGTGCCGATTACCAAGAAACCGCTTGAAGTGCGCATGGGTAACGGCAAGGGCGGCGTCGAGTACTGGGTGGCGAAAATCCAGCCCGGTTCGGTGTTGTACGAAATGGAAGGTGTGGATGAAGCAACCGCGCGCGAGGCGTTCCGCCTGGCGGCTGCCAAGTTGCCGGTGACCACGACCTTCGTCAGTCGGGTGGTGATGTGATGGAAGCCAAAGAACTGCGCGCCAAGAGCGCCAAAGAACTGCGCGATGAACTGGTTGCCCTGCGCAAGGAACAGTTCAACCTGCGCATGCAGCATGCTGCCGGCCAGATGCCACGTGCGCATCAGATCCAGGCGGCGCGCAAGAATATCGCGCGCGTGAAGACGGTGCTCGCCGAACAGGCGAAGGCAGGCAAGAAATGAGCGAAGTGAAAGTGTCCCGTACCCTGACCGGCAAGGTGGTCAGCAACAAGATGGACAAGACCATCACCGTGTCGGTGGAGCGCGTGGAAACGCACCCCATGTACGGCAAGATCATGCGCCGCCGTTCCAAGATCAAGGCGCACGACGAACAGAATTCCTGCCAGGAAGGCGACACCGTCGTCATCAAGCAGTGCCGTCCGCTGTCCCGGCACAAGTCCTGGACACTGGTCGAAATCGTGCAACGTGCCGCGGGCGAAACCCGCGCCGCGTCGTAACCGTAGCGAGAGGATTAAGCCATGATCCAGATGCGAACCGTGCTTGATGCCGCCGACAACAGCGGCGCGCGCAGCCTGAAGTGCATCAAAGTGCTGGGTGGGTCCAAGCGCCGTTACGCGCGCATTGGCGACGTGATCAAGGTCAGCATCGGCGATGCGATCCCGCGCGGCAAGGTCAAGAAAGGCGAGGTCTACAACGCCGTGGTCGTGCGTACCCGCAGTGGTGTGCGCCGCGCCGATGGCTCGCTGATCAAGTTCGACGGCAACGCCGCGGTGTTGCTGAACAGCAAACTGGAACCCATCGGCACCCGTATCTTCGGACCGGTGACGCGCGAACTGCGTAACGAAAAGTTCATGCGCATCATTTCACTGGCGCCTGAAGTTCTGTAAGCGCCGGGAGTAGAGACTATGCAACGCATCAAGAAAGGCGACGAAGTGGTGGTCATCACCGGCAAGGACAAAGGCCGGCGTGGTGCCGTGCTCAAGGTGCTGGAAGAAGACCGCATCATCGTCGAGAACGTGAATATGGCGAAGAAGCACACTCGTCCGAACCCGAACGCGGGCGTGACCGGTGGCATCATCGACAAGGAAATGCCGATTCATCTTTCCAACGTCATGCTGTTCAATCCAGTGACGAAGAAGGGCGATCGCGTGGGTTTCCGCAAGCTGGAAGATGGCCGCCAGGTGCGCTTCTTCCGTTCCAACAAAGAAGTGGTTGACGTCTGAGGGCGGCTGGCATGGCAAGGTTACAGCAATTTTACCGGGATACCGTGGTGCCGAAGCTGAGTGAACGCTTCGCCTACAAGAACCCGATGCAGGTGCCGCGTATCACCAAGATCACGCTCAACATGGGCGTGGGCGAGGCGACCGCGGACAAGAAAGTCATCGAAAACGCGGTGGCGGATATGACCAAGATCGCCGGCCAGCAGCCGGTGGTGACCAAGGCCCGCAAGTCCATCGCGACCTTCAAGATCCGCGAGGATTACCCGGTGGGGTGCAAGGTCACGCTGCGCCGCGAACAGATGTATGAATTCCTGGACCGCCTGATCAGCATCTCGCTGCCGCGCGTGCGCGACTTCCGCGGTGTCAGTGGACGTTCTTTCGACGGCCGTGGCAACTTCAGCATGGGCGTCAAGGAACAGATCATTTTCCCCGAGATCGAGTACGACAAGATCGACGCGTTGCGGGGCATGGACATCACGATTACGACCACAGCCAAGACCGACGAGGAAGCCAAGGCGCTGTTGCAGGCCTTCAACTTCCCGTTCCGTAACTGAGGACTGACAGATGGCTAAGACTTCAATGGTGAACCGCGAGATCAAGCGCGCCAAGCTGGCGGCCAAATATGCCGCCAAACGTGCCGAGCTGAAGCGCGTGATTTTCGATTTGAACACCAGTGACGAAGAGCGTCACGCAGCGGTTGCGAAACTCGCTTCCCTGCCGCGTGATGCCAGCCCGAGCCGTGCGCGTAACCGCTGCAAGCTCACCGGGCGTCCGCACGGTTTCTACCGCAAGTTCGGTCTGGGCCGTAACAAACTCCGCGAAGCCGCCATGCGCGGTGACGTGCCGGGCCTCACCAAGGCCAGTTGGTAATTTTTAACTGCAAGGATATCGATACAAATGAGTATGACTGATCCCATTGCCGATATGCTCACGCGTATTCGCAACGGCCAGCAAATCGGCCGCAGCGAAGTCAGCATGCCGGCCTCCAAGATCAAGCTCGAGATCGCCCGCGTCCTCAAGGATGAAGGCTACATCGAGGATTTTGCCGCCCATGAGCAGGACGGCAAACGATCGCTGGTCGTGACCCTCAAATATCATGCGGGCCGTCCGGTAATCGAGCGCATTCAGCGCGTCAGCAAGCCGGGTCTGCGCGTGTACAAGGGCAAGGATGAATTGCCGCGCGTGCTGGGTGGTCTCGGTATCGCGGTGATCTCTACCTCCAAGGGCGTGATGAGCGACCGTGCCGCGCGTGACGCGGGCCAGGGTGGCGAAGTCATCTGCGTCGTCTCGTAACCGGTTGCAAGGATCAGTTCCATGTCCAGAGTAGCCAAACAGCCGATTCCGCTGCCCAAGGGTGTCGAAGCGATGGTGTCCGCCGATGCGGTAACCATCAAGGCATCAAAAGGCAGCATCACGATTCCGTTGCATGCGGCGGTGCAGGTCAAGAACGATAACGGCGTGTTGCACGTCGCTGTCAGGGAAGGTCATCCGGAAGCGGATGCCCAGGCCGGTACCACGCGCGCGTTGCTGAACAATGCCGTACACGGCGTGTCGCAGGGTTTCCAGAAGAAACTGGAACTGGTCGGCGTCGGTTATCGCGCCCAGGCGCAGGGCAAGGTCTTGAATCTGACCCTCGGGTTTTCGCACCCGGTGAATTACCAGATTCCGGAAGGCATCAACATCGAGACGCCGAGTCAGACCGAAATTCTGGTCAAGGGCACGGATCGTCAGAAGGTCGGCCAGGTGGCCGCAGATATTCGCGCTTATCGGCCGCCGGAACCCTACAAGGGCAAGGGCGTACGTTACTCCGATGAACGCGTGGTCCTCAAAGAGGCCAAGAAGAAATAACGGGTGGTGTGAGCGATGGACAAGAAACCGATGGAAAAGAAACTGGCACGTCTGCGCCGCGCGCGTCGCGCCCGTGCCCGTATCCGCGAATTGGGTGCGTATCGCCTCACGGTGCATCGCACGCCGAGTCATATCTATGCGCAGATCATTGCCCCTGAGGGCAAGGTCGTGGTGGCAGCTTCCACGCTGGAAGCGGATCTGAAAAAGAGCCTGAAGCATACCGGCAACATTGCCGCCGCCAGTGCGGTTGGCAAGACCATCGCCGAGAAAGCCAAGCAGGCAGGGATCGAAACGGTCGCCTTTGACCGTTCCGGGTTCAAGTATCACGGGCGGATCAAGGCCTTGGCCGATGCCGCGCGTGAACACGGTTTGCAGTTCTAAGGGTGCAGCATGGCGAAATTCGATAACCTTCCGGATAGCGGTGACGGCCTCCAGGAGAAGCTGGTTGCGGTAAACCGTGTCGCCAAGGTCGTGAAAGGCGGACGTCAGTTCGGCTTCACCGCCCTGACCGTAGTCGGTGACGGCGACGGCAAGGTCGGCTTCGGCTACGGCAAGGCACGTGAAGTGCCAAACGCCGTCTCCAAGGCCATGGAACAGGCGCGCAAGAATCTGCGTCAGGTTCATCTGCGCGAAGGCACGCTTTTCTACGCGATGCATGCCCGTCATGGCGCGACCCGCGTCTACATGCAGCCCGCCTCGCAAGGTACCGGCATCATCGCCGGCGGCGCGATGCGCGCGGTGCTGGAAGTGGCCGGCGTCAAGAACGTGCTAGCCAAGAGTTACGGCTCGCGTAATCCGATCAACGTGGTGCGGGCGACCCTGAATGCACTGACCGGCATGCACTCGCCGCATGACATCGCGGCCAAGCGCGGCAAGACGCTCGACGAGATCAAGGGCTAAGTCATGAGCAAGGGTAACGCCAAACAAATCAAGATCACGCAGGTGAAGAGCGGCTTCGGCCGCCTGCAGAGCCATCGTGACTGTCTGCGCGGACTCGGTCTGCGTCGTATACACCACACCATCAGTGTGCAGGACACGCCCGAGAATCGCGGCATGATCAACAAAGTGTCCTACATGCTGCGCGTGGAGGAGAAATGACTATGCGTCTCAACACGCTCTCGCCCGCGGTCGGCAGCAAGACCGGCAAGAAGCGCCTCGGGCGCGGTACCGGTTCGGGTCTCGGCAAGACTTCCGGCAAGGGCCACAAGGGTCAGTACGCGCGCAAGGGCGGCTACCACAAGGTCGGTTTCGAAGGCGGTCAGATGCCGCTGCAGCGCCGTCTGCCGAAAGTCGGATTCCGTTCCGCGATGAAAGCCAGCCGCGCCGAAGTGCGCCTGGACAGTCTCGCGCGCGTGGAAGCCGAGGTCATTGATGTGCTGACCCTGATCAGCGCTGGTGTGGTGCCGGTCGGCACCGACAAGGTCAAGGTGATCCTGGCCGGCGAACTCAAGAAGAAGGTGACGATCAAGGGGCTCGTGCCGACCAAGGGTGCGCGCGCAGCCATTGAAGCGGCCGGCGGCAAGGTGGAAGACTAAGTGTCACGCAACGGCGCCAGCATGTTGGGTTCGTTCGCGGAGATCGGCAAGCTGTCCGATCTGCGTAAGCGGCTCTTCTTCCTGATCGGAGCCTTGGTGGTATTCCGGCTGGGAACCCATATTCCGGTGCCGGGCATCGATCCGGCGGCGCTGGCGCGCCTGTTCAATCAGCATTCCGGCGGCATCCTGGACATGTTCAACATGTTCTCGGGCGGCGCCCTCAAACGGCTGTCGATTTTTGCGCTGGGCGTCATGCCCTATATCTCCGCCTCCATCATCATGCAGATGCTGGCGGTGGTGGTGCCGAGCCTCGAGCAGCTGCGCAAGGAAGGCCAGTCGGGTCAGCGCATCATCACGCGCTACACCCGCTACGGCACGGTGGCGCTGGCGTTCTTCCAGTCCGTTGGCGCGGCTCTCGCGCTGCAGGGTCAGGGCGTCGCGATCCAGCCGGGCTTTACTTTCGTGTTTACCGCCACCATCAGCCTGGTGACCGGCACCATGTTCCTGATGTGGATCGGCGAGCAGGTCACCGAACGCGGTATCGGCAACGGTATCTCGATGATCATCTTCGCCGGCATCATTTCCGGTCTGCCGGCCGCCTTCGGCGGGACCCTGGACCTGGTGCGCACCGGGCAGATGAATCCGCTGATTGCGATCGTGGTGCTGGCCCTGGTGTTGGGCGTCACCGCCTTCGTGGTGTTCGTGGAGCGCGGTCAGCGACGCATCACCGTGAATTACGCCAAGCGCCAGCAGGGTCGTCGCATGTACGCGGCCCAGACCAGCCACCTGCCGCTCAAGCTCAACATGTCGGGCGTGATCCCGCCGATTTTCGCCTCGTCGATCATCCTGTTCCCGGCCACGATCGGCAACTGGTTTGGCCAGAATCCGCACTTTGCCTGGCTGCAGCGCTTCGGCGCCTTGATGTCGCCGGGCCAGCCCATATATGTCCTGCTCTATGGCGGCCTGATTGTCTTCTTCTGTTTCTTCTATACCGCCCTGGTGTTCAACTCCAAGGAAACGGCCGAGAACCTGAAGAAGTCCGGCGCCTTCATCCCGGGCATCCGGCCCGGCCAGCAGACCGCTGCCTATATCGACAGTGTGCTGACCAAGCTGACGTTCTGGGGCGCGATCTACGTCACCGCGGTCTGCCTGTTGCCGGAGTTCCTGATCCTGTACTGGAACGTGCCGTTCTATTTCGGCGGTACCTCGCTCTTGATCGACGTGGTGGTGGTGATGGATTTCATGTCGCAGTTGCAGGCGCACATGATGTCGCATCAGTACGAAGGCCTGCTGCGCAAGGCCAACCTCAAGGGGTATGGCCGGAGCGGCCTGCAATAACAGTTTTTTCTGGCCTCGGCCTGGAGCCGGTGCCTGTTGGAGTGAAGTCATGAAAGTTCGTGCATCAGTCAAGAAGATCTGCCGTAACTGCAAGATTGTCCGGCGCGCAGGCGTGGTCCGGGTGATCTGCTCCGACGCGCGCCACAAGCAGCGTCAGGGCTGAGGTTTAGGCATTGATTTTTGAAGGAAATTTCGGCAAAATTGCCCGTTTTCGCCCCGCCAACGCAGGGCGTACCAGGAGAGGCAGGTAAATGGCCCGTATAGCTGGCATCAATATCCCAGCCAATAAGCACACCGTCATCGGTTTGCAGAGCATTTTTGGCATTGGTCAAACCCGCGCCCAGAAGGTGTGCGAGGCCGCCGGCGTCAAGCCGGAGACCAAGGTGAAGGATCTGACCGACGCCGAGGTGGAGGCGCTGCGCACCCAGGTGGCGAAATTCACGGTCGAGGGTGACCTGCGCCGTGAAAACTCCATGAGCATCAAGCGTCTCATGGACCTCAGTTGCTACCGCGGCCTCCGGCATCGTCGCGGTTTGCCGGTACGCGGTCAGCGCACCCGCACCAATGCGCGCACCCGCAAGGGCCGTCGCAAAGCCGTCACCAAGTAATTTCTGATTCAGGCAGGGTAAGTTCATGGCAGACGCCAAGACCACAACAACAGCCGGCAGCGCGCGCAAGCGGGCCAAGAAGAACGTAGTGGACGCGATCGCGCATGTCCACGCGTCCTTCAACAACACCATCATCACCATCACCGACCGCCAGGGCAACGTGCTGTGCTGGGCGACCTCGGGTGGTTCGGGTTTCCGCGGCTCGCGCAAATCCACGCCGTTCGCGGCGCAGGTGGCGGCCGAACGTGCCGGCAATGTGGCGCTCGAATTCGGCGTCAAGAACATGGAAGTGCAGGTCAAGGGCCCCGGCCCGGGCCGCGAGTCTGCCGTGCGTGCGCTGCACAACATCGGTTTCAAGGTGGCGAATATCTCGGATGTGACGCCGATCCCGCATAACGGCTGCCGTCCGCCCAAGAAGCGCCGCGTTTAAAGAGGCATACAGTTCATGGCTCGCTATATCGGACCCAAGTGCAAACTCTCCCGGCGTGAAGGCACGGACCTGTTCCTCAAGAGCAGCGTGCGTTCGCTGGAATCAAAGTGCCGCATCCAGTCGGCTCCCGGTCAGCACGGCGCCAAGCGCGGCCGGCTGTCGGATTACGGCGTGCAGCTGCGCGAAAAGCAGAAACTGCGTCGCATGTACGGTGTGCTGGAACGCCAGTTCCGCCGCTACTACAAGGAAGCCTCGCGTCGTACCGGCGCCACCGGCCAGACCTTGTTGCAGTTGCTTGAATGCCGGCTCGACAACGTCGTGTACCGGATGGGTTTTGCCGCCACCCGCGCCGAAGCGCGCCAGCTGGTTGGTCACAAGGCGATCGAAGTCAACGGCAAGAGCGTCAACATCCCGTCCTACCAGGTGCAGGCGGATGATGTGATCTCGGTGCGTGAACGCGCCCGCAAACAGTTGCGTATCCAGTCGGCGTTGCAGATTGCCAAGCAGGTCGGCTTCCCGGAATGGGTCGAAGTGGACGAGTCGAAGATGAGCGGCAAGTTCAAAGCCGTGCCGGAACGCACGGATTTCCTGCCCGACGTCAACGAAAATCTCGTCGTCGAGCTTTATTCCAAGTAATTGTTAATCGGTTTTTCCGCGAGGGATTTGTCCCATGCAAGGTTCAGTAATGGAATTTTTGAAGCCACGCCTGGTCGGCGTGCAGGCACAATCCGAGCATCAGGCCCGGGTCGTGCTCGAGCCGCTGGAACGCGGTTTTGGTCACACGCTCGGCAATGCGCTGCGCCGCATCCTGTTGTCCTCGATGCCGGGTTCCGCCGTGGTGGAAGTCGAAATCGAAGGGGTGCTGCACGAGTACACCTCCATCGAGGGCGTGCAGGAAGACGTCGTCGAAATTCTGCTCAATCTCAAGAATCTCGCCATCCGCATGCACACGCGCGATGAAGCGACCCTGACCCTGGTCAAGAAAGGCCCGGGCGCCGTCACTGCGGCCGACATCCAGCTGGATCACGACATCGAGATCGTGAACAAGAATCTGGTGATCGCGCACCTCAACAGTGCCGGTTCGTTGAACATGAAACTCAAGATCAAGCGCGGCCGCGGTTATCAGCCCGCCAATACGCGCCTGCAGTTCGAGGAAGAAAGCCGTCCGATCGGCCGACTGCAGCTGGACGCGTCGTTCAGCCCGGTGCGTCGCGTGACCTATACGGTCGAGAGCGCGCGCGTCGAGCAGCGCACCGACCTCGACAAGCTGATCATCGACATCGAGACCAACGGGACCATCGATCCGGAAGAAGCCATCCGCCGCGCGGCCAGCATCCTGTCCGAGCAGCTGACTGCGTTTGTGGATCTGAAGGGCCGCGATGCCGCCCACGGTCATGCGGATACTCATTTCGATCCGATCCTGTTGAAGTCGGTTGATGATCTGGAACTCACCGTGCGTTCCGCCAACTGCCTCAAGCAGGAAAACATCCAGTACATCGGCGACCTGGTGCAGAAGACCGAAGTGGAACTGCTCAAGACCCCGAACCTGGGCAAGAAGTCGCTCACCGAGATCAAGGACGTGCTGGCTCAGCACGAACTGGCGCTCGGCATGAAGCTTGAGAACTGGCCGCCGGCGAGTCTCAAGAAGTAAGTCCGCCACCAAAACGATGAATCAAGGGTTATAAGGCGATGCGTCACCAGAATTCCGGCAGACAACTGAGCCGCAACAGCTCCCACCGCGTGGCGCTGATGCGCAACATGGCCGCGGCACTGCTGCGCTACGAAACTATCCGCACCACGGTGCCGAAGGCAAAAGAACTGCGTCGCGTGGTGGAGCCGTTGATCACGCTCGCCAAGCAGGACAGCGTTGCCAAGCGTCGTCTCGCGTTTTCACGTCTGCGTGATGACGCGATCGTTGCCAAGCTGTTTACCGACATCGGTCCGCATTACCAGTCGCGTGCGGGTGGCTATACCCGCATCCTCAAGCACGGTCTGCGCGCCGGCGACAACGCCCCGATGGCTGTGATGCAGCTGGTGGACCGCGAAGCGGCCGCCAAGCCTGCCGAACAGCCGGTCGAGAAGAAGGCCAAGGCTGAGAAAAAGCTGAAGGCCGAAAAGCCGGCCAAGGCGAAGAAGGCAGACGCCGCCAAGACCGAAGCCAAGCCCGCCAAGAAAGCCAAAGCAGAAAAGAAACCTGCTGCGGCCAAGGCCGAAAAGAAACCGGCGGCCAAGAAGACCACCAAGAAAGCTGAAAAGTAATCTTGGTCACGTTGAATTGGAAAAGCCGGGTTTATCCCGGCTTTTTTATTTGCTGTGCTTTTGACTTCTGCGATCTACATCAGCGGCCACACGTGCGGGATGATGGTGACTGAAATCACCAGCATCAAAATATTAAGCGGCAACCCGAAACGCAGGTAATCCCCGAAACGGTAACCGCCGGGGCCGTACACCATCAGGTTGGTCTGATAGCCAATTGGCGTCGCAAAGCTTGCCGATGCCGCCATGGCGATGGCGACTGCAAACGGCATGAACTGCAAACCCAGACTCTGGGTCGTCGCATACGCCAGCGGAAACATGATCACCGCTGCGGCATTGTTGGTGACCATCTCGGTCAGGATCATGGCGATCAGGTAAATAGTCGCGAGCAACAGCAAAGGATTATTGCCGGCTATGGCCAGCAGTGCGTGGGCAAACGCCGCCGCTGCACCGCTGCTCTGTAGAGCACTGCCGATACCAAACGCTGCGGCAATCGCGATCAGCACCTCGAGTTCGATACTGCGCCGCGCGGAGTTGAGACTGCAGCAGCGGGTGAGCAGCATCAGGCCCGCCGCGGCCAGTGCCGCAGGCAGCAATGGCAGCAGGCCAGTGCTGGCGGTAACCACCAGAGCCAGCAGAATTGTCCAGGCGAGCCAGCTTTTTTCGTGACGCGGAATTACTGCGCCGTCGATCGGACGCAGCAACAGAAAATCACGCGAATTGGCATGCTGCTCCATGAATTCGGTTTCGGTTTCAAGTAACAGCGTATCGCCCGGCGCCAGTTCGATGTCCCCGATCTTTCCCAGCAGGCGCTGTCCATTACGTGCCACCGCGATGATCACTGCGTTGTAATGCGAGCGGAAGCGCCCCTCGCGAATGGTTTTGCCGCATACCGGGGAATACACCGCGATCACCGCTTCAATCAGTGTCCGTGCAGTACGTGGCGCAGTCAGTTTGAAGACCTGATTGGTCGCGGGCGTCAGTCCCTTGATGCGCTGAAGATCCACGACTGAATCGGTAATTCCTGCGAACACCAGCCGGTCACCGCCGGTTAGTTTTTCATCCGGCCCCACGGCTGGAAAGATTTCTCCGTCGCGTTCGATCTCGACCAGAAACAGCCCGGGCAGTTGCCGCAGTCCTGCGGCCTGAATGGTTTGTCCCACCAGCGGGCTACCCATTTCCACCAGCATCTCCACGGTGTATTCGCGCGGATTTTCCAGTTGCGCCATCACCGGCCGGCGCTCCGGTAACAGCCAATGGCTGGCAATCACGACATACACGATACCGGCCACTGCGCAGGGGACACCGATCCAGGCTAGCTGAAAAAAGCCGAAGCCTGGCAGATGCGCCTGTGATTTCAGCAATCCGTCCACCACCAGATTGGTGCTGGTGCCGATCAGGGTGCAGGTGCCACCGAAGATCGCTGCATAGCTCAGCGGAATCATCAGCTTGGAAACCGATATGCGCTGCCGCTTGGCCCAGTCCGAAACCGCCGGCAGGAAGGTCGCGACGATCGGGGTATTGTTGAGAAAAGCGCTCATGAAGGTGACCGGCAACATCATGCGCACTTGCGCGGCGCGTGCAGACTGCGGCCGCCCGAACAACAATCCGATCAGTGAATTGATCGCGCCGGTATCGCGCAAGCCGGCAGCAACCACATACAGCATCGCGATGCTGAGCACACCTTCGTTGGCAAAGCCGCCGAATGCGGCCTCGGGTGTGACAACCCTGCACAGCAGCAGCACGGTCACTCCGGCCATCAGCGTGATGTCGGTGCCCAGACGGGTCAATACCAGGGTGCCGAGGCAGCATAAGGTAACGGTGACGGTTAGCCATGCATCAAAGGGCATCATACGGCTCAGCGACACAACAGAGGTTGCGGGCAATCAATTATACAGAATCATGGCATTGTCACTCGCTACGCCCGTTGAGTACACCCGATCCATCTTTCTCACGCCGGAATTTCGGTTAACCTATATTTTTGGGTATATGCTATTAACTTTCATCATTTGTTGAAACTTCAGAATCCGAATGTTATCCAGATATGGTATTTTATATCCCGGGTGTGGCAGGTAAACAA
>DASUXE010000356.1:0-5223 GCA_036378075.1 Gammaproteobacteria bacterium | reverse complement strand
TCCGCGCATTTGATATTGCTTGTAACGGATGCGCCGGGCATCAATGCGGGTCAAACCCTGATCAGTACCCACCCAGACGTTTTCGCCCGGATCTTTGTAGATGCTCCAGACCATGTTGCTGACGAGACTGTTGGGGTCACCCTGACGATGGCGGTAATAGCCGAATTCACGGGTCTGTGGATTGTAGATACTGATACCTGCTGCATCCGCTCCTATCCATATCAACCCGGTCTGATCACGATACAGTGTCATGACCATGTTGCCGCCCAGGCTTTGCGGATCAGTTGCATCATGCTCGAAATTTATGAAGCGCCCGGTCGACGGATCCAGCCTGGTCAATCCGCCACCATGCGTGCCAATCCAGATATAGCCAGCCAGATCCTCAAGCAAAGCACGCACCCGGCTATTGGGCAGCGATTCCGGATCGCCGGCACGATGCTGGTAAACCGCAATTATTCTGTCCTGAGGTGATAGCGTCACCAGGCCGCCTTCGGTGGCAACCCAAAGCCGCCCATCGCTGCTTCCGGCAAAAGCATTCACCGATGCTTTGGTTAGCAGATGTCTGGCGACGGAAAGCGATACGCCTGTGGATGGCGTCAGGAGCTTCAGCGAATCGTGCGCGGCGTCGTAATAATAAAGTCCGTGTACAGTACCGACCCAGATGCGCCCGCGCTTGTCTTCGTGCAACGCATAAATGATATTAGTATTGGTGCCTGCGCTTGCGCCTGCGATCCGATAATGCCGGAACCGTCCCGTGGTGCTATCCATGCGATCCACACCGTTGTCGGTACCCACCCACAAACGCCCATGTTCATCTACCAGCAGGGCATCGACATAATTGCTGGCAAGCGAGTCGGGATCAGCGGGATCATGTTGATAATGAACGAAGCGCGTGCTCCCCGGTTCCAGCAAATCAAGCCCCTGCTCGCCCGTTCCGATCCATAGTTCGTCGTGCGCTCCGACCGTCAGCGCGACTACATCATCATCGGCCAGCGAACCGGATTGTTCAGGGTCATGATGAAATGTGAGAAAGTCGTATCCGTCGTAGCGCTGCAGACCGTCCTCGGTACCAAACCACATGTAGCCCTGTCGGTCCTGGGTGACAGCCTGCACGGCGCTTTGAGACAAACCGTCTTCCAATGTGATATGGCGGAAACGCAGACTCGAACCCATTGGAAGCGGGGCCGGATCAGTGGCATTCGCTGGAGCGCAGATCAGTGCCACGGCAAATGCGCACAGCAACGCAAAGCATCGCCCCGTCAAAGGCAAGCCACGCGAGTTAGTACGCTGGCAATCCGATACGCGCCGGTGGTTAATCATCGCCTTAACGACGCTCCGCTGGTGCCGCCTTGCGTGGCGGTCTGGGTAAAATAGTTCGCTTGCATCAACCCCGATCACTAATCACATCAACGCCGGTACGCGAACGTGCGCGCGATATCCCTTTCTTGTCTGCTTCAGCGCCCCGGTATCATCAGATACCGATCCCAATGGCATTGCTGGGGGCAGCCACTCACAGCTTGCTCCTGATCCCGCCCTACTTTACTACATAACTTTGGAACATTGAGACCAAGGACCTTGCCACCCGGCTCGGCGAAAAATGCTCTTTCGGCCAATTGAGAACGCGGCTTCCTCATCTGCTCAAATTCTCGTCACCGGGACATGCGCTCGCATGGTCGGATCGAGACCCGAAAGGCGAATTCCATGTTTGCTGCCAGACAGGAATTAACTGTGAACTACGTCACGGAATGCTGGCTGGACTCGAATAACTGCCGGGAAGGATTCTGAATACGAAGACCGGCAAGCAAAATTGATTGGTCGGGGCGAGAGGGTGCGCCGCATGCGGCGCACGGGAGGGCACGGCAGATTTTTGCTCCTGCAAAATCTGCACTTCCGCCATCCCTGGCGGTCGGATGCCCGACCTGGGCTTTTGGCCGAAGCAGGATTGCGCAGGCCAAAAGTGAGCCTCCGAGGAGGTTCAAATCCTGTCAACGACGCTCAAATCCGAGCGCCACAGAAAAAATTTCAGGGGAAAGTAAATATTGGTCGGGGCGAGAGGATTTGAACCTCCGACCCCCTGCACCCCATGCAGGTGCGCTACCAGGCTGCGCTACGCCCCGACGTGCCGGCATGATACTTGATGGGAGCGCCCGGTGGAACCGGAAGCGGAGGCTTTAGTGCTTCAAAATCTGCAGCAATTCTTCCAGTTCGACACGCAGCTGGCGCACGATCTGCTGGCTCTGAGACACATCCTGTTTGGCGTTATCACTGGAAAGCTGCTGACGCGCGCCGCCGATCGTAAAGCCCTGCTCATACAGCAGGCTGCGGATCTGGCGGATCACCAGCACATCGTGGCGCTGGTAGTAGCGGCGGTTTCCACGCCGTTTGACCGGTTTGAGCTGGGGGAATTCCTGCTCCCAGTAACGCAGAACATGCGGCTTGACGCCGCACAGATCGCTGACCTCGCCGATGGTGAAGTAGCGTTTGCCGGGGATCGGCGGGAGTTCGCTATTGTTCCCGGCTTCCAGCATATGCTTCCACCCTAGCTTTGAGTTTTTGCCCCGGTCGGAACGTCACCACGCGCCGCGCGGTGATAGGAATTTCTTCGCCGGTCTTCGGATTCCGGCCGGGACGCTGGTTCTTGTCCCGCAGGTCGAAATTGCCGAAACCGGACAGCTTTACCTGGCGGCCCTTGGCCAGCGCCAGGCGGACTTCCTCGAAAAAGAGGTCCACCAGCTCTTTCGCCTCTCGCTTGTTGAGCCCCAGCTCCTCGAACAAGGATTCGGCCATTTCAGCCTTGGTCAGCGCCATGCTCAATCTCTTATTGTTGCGCCCAGTTCCCGTGTTAACCGTTCGGTGATCTGAGCCACTGCCGCATCCGCGGCCTCGTCTGTTAGGGTGCGCGAAGAGTCTTGTAAAATCAAGCCTAAAGCGACACTTTTTCGCCCAGAATCTATCCCGGGTCCGCGGTATATGTCAAACATTATGACCTGTTTGACTAGGCCTTGGGCGGCTTCCTGCGCTCCCCGCAACAGCGTCTCGGCCTGAACGTTCTCCGGCACCACTACCGCGATGTCCCGTCTTATCGCCGGATAACGGGAAATAGGCACGTATTGAGGGATTTTAGCTGCCAGAAGCGGCTCAATCGCCAGTTCAAACAGCTGCACACCGGTTGGGACATCCAGTCTTTTGGCCACCGCGGGATGCAGCGCACCCAGCCAGCCAACCACCTCACCGGCAAGCTCAATCCGGGCACTTTGCCCGGGGTGCAAGGCAGGATGCTCGGCAGGCACGTAACGCACCTGCCCGGCCCGGCTGGCAGCAGCCAGCAGCGCTTCGACGTCGCTTTTCAGATCCGCAAAATCGGCGGCCCGCGACTGGCTGCCCCACTGCTCCGGATAACGGGCGCCAAAGCTCAAGCCGGCGATAACATTTTCCTGTTTAATATCCGTGCCTTGTGGAATAAACCTCAGACCGGATTCGAAGATACGGACACGGTCCTGCTGACGGTTGAGGTTGTGCTGAAGGGTGGTAATCAGTCCCGGCCACAGGCTCAATCGCATTTCGGCCAATTCAGCGCTGATCGGATTGGCAAGCGCCAGGCCCTGCTCACCACCGGACAATGCCTGCTGGATGGCCGGCGCCACGAAACTGTAGGTGATTGCTTCGTGATAGCCCCGGTCCACCAGCACACGCCGCAGATCCCGCAGGCTCAGGCGCGTTTCACTGGTTCCGCCCATCGCCTGCGGCATGGCGTAATGCTGAACCGGAATCCGGTCATAGCCATGGATTCGACCCACCTCCTCGATGAGATCTTCTTCGATCCCGATATCGAAGCGGTGGCCGGGCGCCGTCACCCGCCAACCCTCAGCGGTCGGCTCGGGGCGCATGCCCAGGCGCGACAGGATTGCAGCGACCTCCGCGTCCGGAATCGGCATCCCGAGCAGCCGCTCCAGGCGGGTGCGCCGCAAGGTCAATGCCGCGCGCTTTGGCAGATCACCTGACGATACGTTCTCCCGCACCGGGCCAGCGTCGCCGCCGCAAATGTCCAGAATGAGTCGCGTTGCGCGCTCGATGGCCCGCGACTGCCCCGCCGGATCCACGCCACGCTCGAAACGATAACCGGCGTCCGTCTGGAGGGACAAACGCCTTCCCCGTCCATTGATCGCATCCGGCGCAAACCAGGCGCACTCCAGAAATACATCGCGGGTATCGGCCTGCACGGCAGAATCCAGGCCACCCATGAGACCGGCGAGTCCGAGTGCCCGGCCATGGTCGGCAATCACCAGCATGTCCGGATCAAGCGCAATCTCACGGCCATCAAGCAGCGTCAGTTTTTCACCCTGCTTTGCCCAACGCACCACGATGCCTTTATCGATTTTTTTCAGATCATAGGCATGCATCGGCTGGCCCAGCTCCAGCATCACGTACTGGGTGACATCCACCAACGGACTGATTGGACGAATACCGGCGCGGCGCAGGCGTTCCTGCATCCACAGTGGTGTCGTCGCACGGGGATCAATGCCACGAATGACGCGGCCCAGGAATCGCGGACAGGCCTCGGCTGCCTCGACCCGGACCGGCAGGACGTCCTGGATTTTCGCCGGAACGGCAGTCTCCGCCGGCTGACGCAGCGCCGTATCGAGCATGGCGCTGGCATCACGCGCGACGCCCAGCATGCTCAGACAATCACCGCGATTGGGTGTCAGTTCGATCTCGAGTATCGAATCGTCAAGTTCGAGATAGCTGTCGAGCGCGCTGCCGACCGGCGCGTCCGGCGGCAATTCCATCAGGCCCGCGGCATCGGCGCTGAGCCCGAGTTCGCGGGCGGAACACAGCATGCCCCGGGATTCGATACCGCGCAATTTCGCCGGCTTGATGGCGGCGCCGTCCGGCAGGCTTCCGCCGACTTTTATCAATGCCGCTTTCATCCCGGCCCGCACGTTGGGTGCGCCGCAGACAATCTGCAATTCACTGCCGGCACCGGCATCGACTTTGCACACCCGCAGCTTGTCGGCATCCGGATGCGGCGCGACGGCTTTGACTTCAGCGACCACCACGTCCCGGAATCCGGGATGCGCCGCCTCGATCGCACTGACCTCGAGACCGATCAGCGTAAGGCGTTCGGCGAACGGCTTGGCGCCAAGCTTCAAATCGATGAATTCACGTAACCAGGCGAGACTGACTTTCATGCGTTGCTTCCCGTGCTCACTGGAACTGCCGCAG
>DASUXE010000355.1:0-3943 GCA_036378075.1 Gammaproteobacteria bacterium | reverse complement strand
GACGATGCGAACGACGCCATGGCGGCCGCGCAAGCTGCCTTCCCAAGCTGGCGCGCAACATCGATGTCCGAGCGTGTGCGCCTGCTTAAGCGCGTCGCCGCGCTGATTGAGGAACGCGTTTATCAGATCGCTGCAGCCCTGGCGCTGGAAGTGGGTAAGAACCGAATGGAAGCACTGGGCGAGGTGCAGGAGACGGCGGACTTCTTCAACTTGTACGCCGATGATTTTGTTCGACAAGACGGTTTCGATCATCCCTTGCCCGATGATCCTCTGCCTGGTTTCCGTTCGCGCAATCGTAGCGTGATGAAGCCGTATGGTGTCTGGGTGGTCATCGCACCGTATAACTTTCCATTTGCGCTCGCAGGCGGGCCGGTGGCTGCGGCTTTGATCACGGGTAACACCGTCGTGCTCAAGACGGCCAGCGATACGCCGTGGTCGGGACGTTTGCTGGCAGATTGTTTACGCGATGCTGGCATACCGCGCGGAGTTTTCAACTACCTCAATGGTAGCGGCAGCGTGGTTGGTGAATGCCTGCTGCAGCATCCGAATACCGCTGGAATTACCTTCACCGGATCGGTTGATGTTGGCATGCATATATATCGCAGCATGGCCAATGGCCGGTATCCGCGGCCGTGCATCGCCGAGATGGGCGGCAAAAACGCCTGTGTTGTTACCGCCAATGCTGATCTCGAATGCGCTGCCGCTGGAATCGTGCGTTCGGCGTATGGCTTGAGCGGACAGAAGTGCTCGGCAGTCTCGCGAATCTACGTTGATGACAAGGTGGCCAATGCGCTGATCGGAAAGCTCCAGGAAAAGATCGCCGCTATTACCATTGGTGATCCTTCGCGACAGGAAAACTGGCTCGGGCCGGTGACCACCGCCACCGCGCTGAAAAATTACCAGCGTTACAGCAAACAACTCAGTGAAAATGGCGGCCGCGTTCTCTCTGGCGGCGAGCGTTTGACGGATGGCGATTTGGCGCACGGCTATTTTGTCGCGCCAACTCTGGCTGAAGCGCCGGCTACGCATCCCCTGTTTGCCGAAGAAATGTTTGTGCCTATCGCCATGCTCTGTCGGGTGCGCGATCGCGCTGAGGCGGTGCGCCTGGCCAATGATTCCCGGTTCGGACTGACTGCCGGTTGCTACGGCAATGATGAAGATGCGGCCTACTTCTTCGAAAACATTGAGGCTGGAGTCACTTACGTTAATCGTCCGCAAGGGGCCACGACTGGCGCATGGCCCGGTTATCAGCCTTTCGGTGGCTGGAAAGGATCGGGTTCCTCGGGCAAGGGCATTGCTTCGTTCTATTATTTGGCGCAATACCAGCGCGAACAATCGCAGACAAAAGTGGAATAGGCGATGCAGCTCGGCAGCTTACAGGAAGTCATCGCTCAATATATCCACGATGGTCAGAGCGTAGCGCTGGAAGGCTTCACTCATCTAATTCCGTTCGCCGCCGGACAGGAGATCCTACGCCAGAAAAAACGCGATCTGCATCTGATCCGAATGACACCAGACCTGATCTACGATCAATTGATTGGCGCTGGTTGTGCCCGCGCCCTGACATTCTCATGGGGTGGCAATCCTGGCGTCGGTTCGCTGCATCGGCTGCGCGATGCGGTTGAGAATGATTGGCCGCGGCCCTTAACCATCCACGAACATTCGCACGCGGGAATGGCGGCGGCCTATACCGCAGGCGCGGCGCGGTTGCCATTCGGAATGCTGCGCGGCTACGTCGGAACCGACCTTTCTGGCGTCAACGCGCAAATTCGTGAAGTATGTTGCCCCTATACAAACGAGATGATCGCGACGGTGCCGGCAATCAATCCAGATGTCACCGTCTTGCATGCTCAAGCTGCCGATCACCAGGGCAACATTCTCATCCGTGGGATTATTGGTGCCCAGAAAGAGGCAGCCTTGGCGGCTACCACGCTCATCGTCACGGTTGAAGAAATCGTGGAGTCCCTGGCGGCGCCTATGAATGCAATCGTTTTGCCGCACTGGGTCGTCACGGCAATTGCCGAAGTGCCGGCAGGTGCTTACCCCTCTTATGCGCACGGCTACTACGCACGGGACAACGCTTTTTATTTGGCTTGGGATGAGATCGCCCGCGACCGTGAGAGGTTCGCCGAGTGGATTACCCGTCACGTGCTTTGCAGTCGCGATCATGCAGAATTTTTAGACAGTTTGGCGGAGGCGGCATGAGCGCCCATTCATCCCCAGCATATTCATATACTCCGGACGAAATGATGACGATCGCGGCCGCGCGCCTGATTCAGCCAGGCTGTGTTTGTTTCGTCGGCATCGGCGTGCCGTCCGCGGCTGCGAATCTTGCGCGCCTGACTCACGCACCCGACCTGGTACTAATTTACGAGTCCGGGGCCATTGGCACCCACCCCACCGTATTGCCGTTGTCGATCGGTGATGGCGAACTGGCCGAGACCGCAGACGCCGTCGTGCCCTTACCAGAAATCTTTTCCTATTGGCTGCAGGCTGGTCGCATTGATGTCGGCTTTCTGGGCGCGGCGCAAATTGATCGCTTTGGCAATCTTAATACCACGGTCATAGGCGGCTATGGCAAACCGAAGACGCGGCTGCCCGGTGCCGGTGGTGCGCCCGAAATTGCCCTCCACGCCAAGCAAATTTTTGTGGTGCTCAAGCAATCACCGCGAAGCTTTGTCGCGAAGCTGGATTTTTGCACGAGTGCGGGCTTCCTCAATGGAAATGGCGAACGAGCACAGCGTGCCATGCCCGGTGCCGGGCCGCAGGCGGTGATCACTGATTTGGGCGTGCTCAAGCCAGCGACCGCGACCCAGGAGCTCACTTTAGTCGCCCGCTATGAAAATGTCAGTGTGGACAAGATCCGCGCGGCGACAGGCTGGCCGCTGGCGGTTGCCGACACTGTCGACGTTGTTGCGACGCCGACCGCAGATGAGCTGCGCGTCCTTCGCGACCTGTATAAGCGGACGCAAATCGCCCATGCCGGTGACGCACGTCGATCGAGGAGAAATTCCGCGTCCGTCGCTTCAGCACGCCAGGTCAACAGATGAACAAGAAGAACCATCCCGCCATCCGAACCGAATTGCCCGGACCGAAAGCGCGGGCACTCCTGGCCCGGGATGCCAAAGTAGTATCGCCCTCGTATCCGCGCGAGCACCCGTTCGTAATGTCGCATGGGCGCGGTGTCGAAGTCTGGGACGTCGATGGCAATCGGTTTCTGGATTTTGCCGCTGGCATTGCCGTCTGCAGCACCGGCCATTCACATCCACAGGTAGTTCAGGCGATCAAGAATGCGGCCGATGAGTTCCTGCACATTTCTCCTGATTTTTCGCATGAAAAGCAAATCGCACTCGGCGAAAAAATCAATGCGCTGTCGCCGATGGGAGAGCCGGTGCTCAGTTTCTTCTGCCAATCCGGCACTGAAGCGGTGGAAGGCGCACTGAAACTGGCGCGCTATGTCAGTGGACGCTCGCGCTTCATCGGATTTCTCGGTGCCTTCCACGGGCGCACGATGGGTTCGCTCGCTTTCACCGCCAGCAAGTGCACCCAGCAGCAAGGTTTTGCAACCATGCCGGGTGTCACCCACGTGCCGTTTCCAAATCCTTACCGGCCGCTGTTCGCGGGGGACGATCAAGGCCAGGCCGTCCTTAATTATATCGAGAACGTCTTATTCGCTAGCAATCTGCCGGCCAGCGAAGTCGCCGCGATCCTGGTCGAACCGATTCAATGCGAGGGCGGTTACATTGTGCCGCCGGATGGGTTTCTAGCCGGTTTGCGTCAGCTGTGCGATCGCCATGGCATTCTGTTGATTCTTGATGAAGTGCAATCCGGCGTTGGCCGTAGCGGCAAAATGTTTGCCTGTCAGCACTGGAATGTGCAGCCCGATATCATGACGTTGGCCAAGGGCCTGGGGTCCGGCCTGCCGATCGGCCTGGTCGTGGCT
>DASUXE010000354.1:0-2559 GCA_036378075.1 Gammaproteobacteria bacterium | reverse complement strand
GCGGCTACGCCCTGGGCGTGGTGATTGTCATTGGCTTGATGTTCTGGCTGTTCGACCTGGCAGGGATTTTTGCCGCCGCCATGGGACCGATCACGCTCGGTTGGCTGGCCATATACATGTTCATGATCGTGGAGGAGACGGCGCTGGGTCACGCCATTGCGCCGCCACTCGGTACCGAGGTACTCGGCCACTCCGATTACGCGCGCCTGCTGATGGTGATCGCGTTCTGGCTTGGCATCGGTGCATTGGGTTCGTATCTGGTGCACATGGGTTTTGCTCAGGGTGAACACATCTGCATGCTGTTCGGAATGCTGGTTTTCCCGGCGTTTCTGGTGACCCTGGCGCTGCAGAACAGCGCCTTGTCCGCGCTCAACCCGCTGAACCTGCTGCGATTCATGTATCACACCGGCGGCAGTTATCTGCTTGCCGTTATTTTGTTAAGCATCATTTATACCGGTCTTGCGACGTTGAGCGGAATCGTCTCATCGTTGCTGGCGCATATGCTGATGGTGTATTTCCTGGTCTTGACCGCACATCTGCTGGGCTTTGTTACCTATCATCGCCACGAACGTCTGGGTCTCGACGTGATGGTCGCGCGGCCCACCGAGGAACGCGCCAGGATGGCGGCACAGCGAAAGCGTCTCGAACAGATACTGGACAAGGCCTGTGGATTATCCGATGCCGGTAACTGGGATGCGGCGCGTGACTTGCTCCGGCACGAACAGGAAGATCTGGCGGATGTCCGGGTTTATCACGAGGAGTTATATGAGGCCCTGCGGTTGCGCGGGCAATATGACCTGTCGCTGGTAGAGGGCAAGCAACTGGTCCGTTGTCTGGTAACCATCAAACGCCTGGATCGGGCACTCGATATCTGCGAACAATGTCTGGACGTGAACCGGCGGTTTGAACCGGAACCGCTCGCGGATTGTGTCCTGTTGGCAGAGGCCGCGTTCAATGGGCGGCGCTGGGCATTGTTCGGAAAAATCGTCAGCGACGTAACGGCGCGTCATCCCGGGACTGACGAAGCGGTGTCGCTGCAGTTTTTGAACGCACGCTATCTGGCCGAATTCCGCAAACAGGATACCGAGGCGCTGGCGATGCTGAAACCGCTGATCGCCTGTACCGGCCACCCCTGGCATCGCCGGATATGGGCATTGCAGCAGGCGCTCGAGAAGTTGCAGGACTGATCGAGCCGGACCGAATCCGGTTCGTTCATCCTGGCAGAGGCGTTTCCAGGCTTCCCGCGATTGCAAGTCTCGTGCTGGCCGGGGCAGTCATGTTACATTTGCCGGCATAATCGCGTGAATAAATCGCGAAACGGCAATACCTGACGGGAAACGGCGCGTGATCCAGATTGAGGACCTGAGCTTCCGCTATCCGGGCGCCAAACGTGAAGCCATCCGGGGACTTTCCTTGCAGATCCGGCGGGGCAGCCTGTTCGGACTGCTGGGTCCGAACGGTTCCGGCAAGACCACCCTGATTTCGATTTTGACCGGCTTGTTGTCCGGCAGCTCCGGTCAGGCCCGCATTGATGGCAAGCGATTGCCTGGGCAGGCCCGCGAGATACAGTCCTTCAGCGCCCTGGTTCCGCAGGAGTACGCGTTTTACCCGCGACTCAGCGTGCTGGAAAACCTGCGTTTCTTCGCCGGCGCACTGGCAATTCCTGCCGCTGAACTTCCGGACCGGCTGAGCGAGTCACTCGGAGTGGCCGGCCTCGAGTCCTTTGAGTCGGCACGCGCCGAGCATCTTTCCGGCGGATTGAAGCGACGCCTGAATCTGGCAATCGGATTGCTGAATCGCCCGCAATTACTGTTTCTCGACGAACCGACCGTAGGCATTGATCCGCAATCGCGGCATTTCATCCTGGAAGCGATCAAGCGCATCAATGCCAACGGCACTACAGTGGTATACACCTCCCATTACATGGAAGAGGTCGAAGCGCTGTGTGACGAGATCGGCATACTCGACGACGGGCGCCTGCTCGCCCGGGGTACCTTGCAACAACTCCTGAGTGACAAGGCAGGCCGCGCCCTCAACATTACGCTGCAGACACCGCCGGTTCCGCAACAACGTGACGCTCTGCTGGCATTCGCCGGACTGGAAATTCACGGCGATCGGTTGAGCCTGGCCGAGTGCGCTGAAGACAAACTCAAGAAACTGGTTGCGTTGCTCGCCGAAGCAGGGCTAGGCATCAGCCGGATGCAGTACGGCTGCGGCAACCTGGAAGAATTGTTTCTGCATCTTACCGGCAGACAGTTGAGAGACTGAGCGCTCATGCCCGTATTCGCACTGGTCAAGAAGGAATTGAAACTGCTGCTGCGCGACTGGCATGCGCTGTTGCTGCTGTTCGTCATGCCCGCGGTATTCATTCTTGTGATGTCACTGGCGATGCAGAGCGGCTTCGCGTCGCATGCGGGCGTCAGCGTTCATTATTATCTGCTGGATCAGGATCGTGGTCCGGAGAGCAGTGCATTGATCAAGCGGCTCGAGTCGGTGCCGGATTTCAAGCTGACTGAATCGACCGCGCCGGCCGACGAATTGATCGAGCGGGTACGCCGC
>DASUXE010000353.1:0-3287 GCA_036378075.1 Gammaproteobacteria bacterium | reverse complement strand
TGTGATCGTGCTATCTGTCGACGATCTCAGACATATAGGCGACACCGCGATGGGCATGGGGAGCATCGCAGTTCCTCATCTTGTGCTCGTACCAACAGCTGATCGAAAGGTACTGGATCGGATATCTGAAATTTGCAAGTGCCGAGTTCAGAATGCGTTAATTCGCGAGTCCGTATTGCAGGCCGAACTTCGCACGTTGCTCCCGTCACCTTCAGACGCGAAACCTGCCGCAGCAAATGCCCGCTCTGCCTCCGCACTGATGCACGACGCGGACGAGCTGCGTCCGGTAATCCTGGTCGCTGACGATAATGCCATTAACCGGAAATTATTGGCAACGCTGCTCAGGCAGAACCATTATCGTGTTCTCGAAGCGGGAGATGGCGAAGAATTGATCAGACTCGCCGCTGGCGAGCACTGGGACGCGGCACTAGTGGATATCCATATGCCGGACATGGATGGCATGGAAGCAACGCAAAAACTTCTTGCCATGAGCCCCGGCGCGCACCCGCCAATCATCGCCGTGAGTGCCGATGCACTGCCGGAAACGCGCGCCAATGCCCGGGCCGCCGGCATGCAGGATTATCTGGTCAAACCGTACACTGAAGAACAATTGCTGGAAATATTACGCAAGTATCTGTCCGCATAGGACTCATCTTCAATCAAGCTTGGTGTCCACAGGAAATCAAAGCAAATTCCGTACATGAGACATTGCCGGCCTCAACCGCGCGCTGGTTTTCCGATATTAAGACTCAAGAGTACCGCGGCCTCAACCGGAGGCGTGCCCAGATACGATTCAATCACAGATTCCGCGAACGCTCCGGATGGCACCGCCGACAAGCCATGATGGGTGGCCGCAAGTGCGATGTTCTGGGCAATGAATCCGGCCTCCATCAAAACCACCCTGTACGCAGACGCCATGTGATATTTCCACATGCTGCGCGGGAAATATGCCACCAGAAAGAAGATCGCGGCTGCACGTTCCGGCCATTGTTGCCCGGCAAGCATTTCCCTTACATCCACTTCTCCCGCTCGCACCAGACCCAAATCGCGCTCCAGCGCGGCGTAATGATAAAAGCCAGGCTCGATCCCATCCACGTTGCGCACATAAACATATAGCTCGAATGGATTACGTGCACCGCCGGAAGGTGTCATGGTGATGGGCAAACGACCGAAATCCTCGTCTTCATAGAACTCCAGAATGCCATTGCCCGCGAACAGGCAATCTGCCAGCACTTGCTGACTTATGGTCGCGTCCGAAAATTTCCGCTCACTGCGTCGTTGACGCATCGAAGCCAGAGGTTCGGCTCCCAGATCCGGCGCCGGGAGCGATATGACGCGGCTGAGCTCCATATTCGACAGATGTAGCGGTGGCGAGGGACGCCAAGCCTTGCGCTGCCGCATGAATTCACGCACACCGTCGCCAACCAGAAAAGGTGTATTGCGTACACTGAAATGGTAAAAACCAGCCACCGCCCCCCATTGCCATTCTTGACTGTAAGTCTCATCCAGCATCGCCTGCGGTGTCCCATCAACCACCAGCGCATTGAACTCGACCAGTTGAGTGAGCTGACTCGCCACGTTGGTTCGATCGGTACCTGGAAAGTATTCAAAAAGTTTTTCAGCCGGACACCAATGGTCGAGCGCCGAGAGAAATTTCAGACAATCCATCGAACAGCTGAAGCGATCTTTAGTCAAAAAATTATGGACAGCAAGCTTTCCGTCCTCAAATGAGATTATCAATGTGGAAGCACGACGGAACTGCATTATTTGATTCCTGAATTTTAGCCACGCCTATCGAATATCAGGCTGACAAACAGTAACAGTAGACGAGGGTCGGATTTCTGGCAGCCGGGAATAAACTGTCGATGAGAATGATCAGCAGCGCTCCATAACCGCAAATGCCAGCACCATCCCCGCTTCGTCGGTGAGGCTTACATGTGCCGGTCCCGCTCCGAGCTCTCGGCATACCTTCTGCCCTCGCTCGGAAAAAATCACTAATGGTCTGCCTCGCGAATCAGGGATACTGCCGGTGTCACGCACCCACATGCCATGACGAAATCCGGTGCCGAGCGCCTTGACCACCGCTTCCTTGGCTGCAAAACGCATTGCCAGAAAGCGCACTGGCTGTCGTGCCTGGCGAAAGAGCGCCATTTCCTCCGGCATGAGTATTCGTTGCGCAAAGTGGTCACCGTAACGGTCCCAGAGACGCGACACCCGGCTGACCTCAACCATATCGGTACCAACCCCGAATATCATGTACCGCGCGCCTCCAGGATCAGGCGCTTCATGTCTCTTACCGCGACTGGAAGGCCCGTCATGACTGCGCGCGCAATGACGGCATGCCCGATATTGAGTTCGACGACTTCGGGTATGGCTGCTATCGGCTTCACATTGTGATAATTCAAGCCATGTCCGGCATGGACCTCGAGCCGCAGTTGAACCGCCTGACGTGCGGCTTCGCGCAGCCGAAATAGCTCTTCGGCTTGTAGCTGGGCATTTTCCGCATCGGCATATCGGCCGGTATGCAACTCCACTGCGGCGACCCGCAATTTTGCCGCCGCTTCGATTTGCGCGGGGTCCGGGTCGATGAACAGTGCAACGCGAATACCCGCGTCGGCAAGCCGCTGGCATGCCGACGCAAGCTTGCCCGATCGACCGGAGACGTCCAAACCACCTTCCGTCGTCAATTCCTCACGACGCTCAGGTACCAGACAGCAGTCCTGCGGTAGCGCATTACAGGCAAAATCCAGCATCTCAGCAGTGACGGCCATTTCCAGATTCATGCGGGTCTGCAGTACTTCTCGCAGCAGCTTTACGTCGCGCTCCTGGATATGCCTGCGATCCTCGCGCAGATGCACCGTAATACTGTCCGCCCCAGCCGTCTCTGCCAGTCGCGCAGCTTCCACCGGGTCGGGGTAACGGGTGCCCCTGACCTGGCGCAGCGTCGCGACATGATCGATGTTGATGCCAAGCCGGATTTCATCGCTCATGGCCATTCTGCCTCGTTCCGATTCATCATGATGATAAGCGAGCAGGATCAGCCGCGTACAGTGTGAGAACCGCGGTATCTGGCAAGGTTGCGCAATACCTCGCGGGTCTTGAGCCGGCGCCCACCAAGCTGGACATCCAATGCCGCACGCAACAGGGTGCGTGCCTCGCGGATATGGATGGCGTCGGTCAATTCACCGGCGCTCAGCTTCATCAGCGTGCTGCCCTGCACGATGATTCCGGCGAATTCGTCATCACCAACCGGTATCGGCCCAAGGTCAAGTTCAAACCGGTAGCGA
>DASUXE010000352.1:0-4922 GCA_036378075.1 Gammaproteobacteria bacterium | reverse complement strand
TAATCCTGAAATACGCCGCCTCCCCAAGCCTTGATTCGATTTTCGAGCTATAAAGCTAGTATATTTTCACCCCTATGTGGGCATGACCGAATTTATATTTTGTCAGGGGAGGTTTTATGAATTTTAGCCCGATCGATCTCCGCATCCTGCGCGAATTGCGGAACAACGCACGGATTTCCAACAAGGTCCTCGCCGGCCGGGTGGGCCTCGCCCCTTCGACCTGTCTGGCCCGGGTTCGGCGGCTGGTAGACGGCGGTGCGATCTCCGGCTTCTACGCCGAATTCAACCCCAAGGAAATCGGGGTGGGCGTACAAGCCATGATCTGCATCCGGATGGCGCTGCACGACCGCGAAGCGATTGATCAGTTCCGGGCCCACATTCAGGCCCAGGATGAAGTGGTCTCGTTTTACCTGGTATCGGGGCGGGATGATTTCATGATGCATGTGGCGGTGCGCGACGTCGATCACCTGCGCGACTTCATCCTGCGGGCACTGACGGAACGCCCCGAGGTTGACCACATCGAAACCCGCCTGATGTTCGAGGAGTCCCGCAATCCCGGCTTCCCGGTGTACAAAGGCGCCGCGCCCGAACGCGACAATCCGCTGGAAGGCTGATAAGGATTCCGCGCCGCCGGCTACTGGCGTACGGCGCGCGCCTCAGGTTTCCGGCAGTGCGTCGTCATCCAGGATTTCGCTGCGCGGCGCCGTCTTGCGGGCTCGCTTGGACGCATACATGGCCCGATCCGCCGCGTGCATGGCGGTCTCCAGTTCATCGACGCAGTGGAAGGCGGCGCTGCCGATACTGGCGCTCAGCAAAATCTCGATGCCGGGTGTCTCGAATTTCAGCGGCGGCGCCTGCGCGACCAGGAACTGCATGCGCTGCTCCGCCACATCCGCCAGTGCGCGCGGCATCACTACCAGGAACTCGTCGCCGCCGAGCCGGTACAGTTTGTCTGACGGGCGCAAGCCGCTGCGCAGCACACTGGCGAAGTATTGCAGAAGGGCATCGCCGTACTTGTGGCCGTACTGGTCGTTGACGGCTTTCAGGTTGTCCATGTCGAAGACGACCAGCGCACCAAAACTGCCGCTCGCCTCTTCCAGCCCTGCGCCTTCGATGAAGGCACGGCGGTTATATGCGCCGGTGAGCGAATCGGTGAGCGATTCACGCAACAATTGCTCATGAGCAATGCGCAATTCACGGTGCGCGGTATCGATCTCGCGACGTGCATCCTCGAACAGCACCAGCACCATGCCGAACGCCAGCAGCATCTCCAGGATCATGTCGAGATAGGTATTGCGCCCGCTCAACACCTCCCACACGCCAACGCCGAATTCCGCGCCCGGAACCACGAAATGCAACAATGCAATCTCGTAGCTGACCCAGAGCAGCGCGGTTGCCGCCGGGCAAAGTCCGGTAACGCGCGTCCCGAGACTGCGCCGGGAGGGCGGCAGCAACAGCAGCGTGGCACCGCACCACACATATACCAGCACGTTGACGATGCCCTGCCAGAACATCACCGCGCGCTGATCGGCCGATATCAGCACCGAGAACACGCTGAACAGGATTGCGACCAGCCACAACCACCGCAAATATCGCATCGGCGGATCGGCCAGGCCTTTCAGATACAGCATCACGCCTTTCAGCACGAACAGCAGGAATGCCGCCTTGCCGAATTGATAAATGAAGTAGCAGATGCGCACCCACCAACGCTGCTCATCCCTAGCGCCAGGCATGCCGGACAACAACTCGAAGCGCAGCACCAGCGCGATCAAGGCGATCGTCAGTGACACCCAGGCCCAGGTCCATGCATGAAAGTACGTGCGCCGGTCGGCGTAACGGTGCAGCAGAAGAAACAGGGAGAGAAACAGCATCATCGCCAGCGTCTGGCTGGCGAGTCCGAAATAGGACAACACGCTCGGTTTCAGCAACTGAGCCGGGTCCAAACCGCACTCCTTAATAATTGCATCGGAGGTTCTGCAACATCATGCGCCTGCCCGCCGGTCTCAACAAGCACCGGTTATCGGGTCTGCGCTACCACCCGACGCATATCGCACCGCATTACATATAACATGCGCCCCTCTGGACAGACCGGGTTCGAGACTGCACACTGCGGCGCAGCCGAATCAGGCCATGGCATGCCTGAGTTGGCGGTTGCGGAGTCCGTTGATACCGGATCCGCCGAATCGGCAGGAACCCGGGACCGGCTCTTGCTGAGGTTTCCGAACAGTCAAAGGTCGTTCTCGACCCCGCCCGGGAGGCGGACACGGGAGACCGGGAGGCGTGATGGCGATTGCCACCATGGCGGATACACTCGTGCTGGGCCGTGACGTCGGCCGCCACGTACGAGCCGAACTGACCAATCTGCTCTATCAAAACACCCGCGGCATGCACCTTGCGGGACTGGTTGTTTCCCTGCTGCTGATCGTGATGTTCCGCAATGTTGCGGTCAATCACTATGCCATGGGCAGCTGGCTCGCCTACATGGTGTGCGTTGAAACCGGTCGCGGCCTGTTGAGCCGGGGTTTCCGCCACCTGTCGATCGATGCTGCAGACAGCGCGCTGTGGAATCGGCGTTTCATTGCCGGCAGCTTCCTGTCAGCGCTCGGATGGGCTGTCGCCGGCGTGATGCTGTTTCCGGCCGGCGATCTCTCGCACCAGTTGTTCCTGACCATGGTCATCATGGGCGCCTGCACGGTTAGCATGCCCGCGCTCGCCGCAAACATCGGCGGTTATCTGGCCTTCCTGCTGATCTCGTCTGTGCCGCTTACCCTGCGCTTGCTGCTGGAAATGAATCAGACCGCAGTTACCGCCGGCATCATGGTCTGCGTGGTGGTCGCGTTACTGACCCGCATGGCAATCGGCCTGCACAAGCGTCTGGTGGAACAACTCAACATCCGGTTTGCATTTGCCGACATTGCGGAAGAATTGCGGGTCGAGATGGCGGACCGCAAGCGCGCCGAAGAACAGCTCACGCGGCTTGCCAATTACGATCCGCTCACCGCGCTGCCCAACCGCTCGTTCTTCGAACAGAAACTGGAACGCGCCGTTGCCAGGGTGCGTACCGGAGACAGTGAACTGGCGGTGCTGTTCCTGGATCTGGACCGTTTCAAGGACATCAACGATTCGCTCGGACATCACACCGGTGACGAGGTCCTCAAGCGCGTGGCGCAACGCCTGCAACGCACCCTGGGTGAGCGGGATACGGTGGCACGGCTGTCCGGCGATGAATTCATCATGCTGATCGAAGACAGTGAGGATCGCGAGGAAGTGCAGGCGCTCGCGGAGCGCATCCTGCGCGTGATCGGCCGCCCGATGCTGCTCGGCAGCACCGAACTGCGTGTCACTGCCAGCGTCGGCATCACCATGCTGGCGGTCGACAGCCCCGACACCAAGAGCCTGCTGGCGAATGCGGACACCGCGCTGTACCGCGCCAAGCACCGTGGCCGCAACCGGTTTCAGTTCTTCACCCCCGACATGCATGAGGCTGCCTTGCAGCGGCTGGCGCGCGAGCTGGAACTGCGCAAGGCACTCCAGCGCAGCGAACTGGTGCTGCATTACCAGCCGCTTTACGACATGCCGAGCGGCAAGCTGATCGGTGTCGAAGCACTGGTGCGCTGGCACAGCCACGAATTCGGCCTGGTGCCGCCCTCGGAATTCATTCCGCTGGCCGAAGATACCGGTCTGATAATTCCGATCGGCGAATGGGTCCTGCACCAGGCCTGTGAACAGGCGGCACGCTGGCGCGAATTGACCAACGGCCAGTTCCACATGGCGGTGAATCTCTCGGCGCGTCAATTCACGATGCCGGATCTGGCCGGGACGGTGGGCCGGATTCTGGGCGAAACCGGCTTGCCACCGCAGGCGCTGTTGCTGGAAATCACCGAGACGGTGGCGCTGTCCAATGAAGACAACAATCTGGAAGTGCTGCGCAAGTTGCGCGGCATGGGTATCCGCATCGCGCTCGACGATTTCGGCACCGGCAATTCCTCGCTCGGTTATCTGAAACGCTTCCCGATCGACGTCCTGAAGCTGGACCAGAGTTTCGTGCGTGACGTGGTAACCAGCATCGACGACGCCGCGGTGGCGCGTGCCACCATCCGGCTTGCGAACGCACTTGGCATCAACGTGGTGGCGGAAGGCGTGGAAAACGAGGCGCAACTGCAGTGGTTGCAGGACGAGAGTTGTTCGCTGATTCAGGGCTATCTGTTCAGCCAGCCGCTCGATCATGTCGAGTGCGAGAAACTGCTGATCATGCCTCCCCCGGTTCCGACTGCGCCCAATCGCGACAAGATGAACTAGGGGCCCGGGCGCGCGGGGCATGCGGCAGGTCTGCTAATATCGCGGCATTGTCCCGCGGAAAAGTTCATGTTCCAGGACCAAATGAAGCTGCTGGAACCCTACCTGACGGCCTACGGCTATCCGGTGATGTTCATCGTTATTTTCGTCGAAAGCTTCGGCGTGCCGGCGCCCGGACAAACCCTGCTGATTGCATCCGCCCTGCTCGCCGCCCACGGCAAACTCAACATCGTGCTGGTACTGATAACCGCGCTGCTGGCGGCGGTTTCCGGCGACAGCCTCGGCTACTGGATCGGGATGCAAGGCGGGCGCCGCCTGCTGCTCCGTTTCGGGCGCTACGCCCGGGTCGGTCGCCGGGAAATACGCAAGATGGAACGCGCATTCAACCACTACGGCGGCTGGTTCGTGAGTTTCGCGCGCTTCTTCGAGGTACTGCGGCAGGTAAACGGCATCGTGGCCGGCACCATGGAAATGCCGTTCCGCCGTTTTCTGATGTTCAACGGTGCCGGTGCCTTGTTGTGGGTCACGGTCTGGGGCTTCGGCAGCTGGAAACTCGGTACCCACATGCAGGGTTACGCGCAACTGTCCGAACAGGCCGGCAGCCTGCTGTTCATCGGCGCAATCGT
>DASUXE010000351.1:0-11522 GCA_036378075.1 Gammaproteobacteria bacterium | reverse complement strand
GTAATCGTATGCCCACATGCCATCTCTGCTGTTGGCAAACGCAAGGGTCTGCCCGGCGGGATGCAGCTGATTCAAACCACCCATGTCGTCAGGCACGAACCTGCCACCTTTCCAGAGAAACTCGCCCGCCCTGGTGGAAGCGACGATCCTGCTGTCGGGCAACTGAAAAATGGTTGCCTCTGCTATATCGCCGCCATAATCCAACCCCTGCTCCGGTCCCATGCGCTGGTCGCTGAGCAACTTCGAATTATCTGCGCTCAACTTCAGCAGGTGTACACCACCCTCTTGTGAACCGATCCACAATGTATGCGGCGCGGCTTCGACGATGCTGGTTGCATCGAGCGGTTGCATGTCTTCACGGTCAAGACGCAGTTTCCAGGTTCCATTACTGTCGACCAGCACTGCGATTCCCCACGAAGTGCCTACATAAACCACGTTTTTGTCGTAACGCGAGCGCAACAGCACACGGGGATAGAGATGCTGGTGGGTTATCCGCCGGGCCTGACCGTTATGGATTTCAATCATGGCGTAACTGTCCGCCAGCAATGCGGTTTTGCCGTCAATGGGCAGCAGATCCCAGGCTTCCTGTATGCTCCAGTCAAGATGCTTGAATTTGGGTAACCCGTCCGTACGGCCTTCGTTCTCCAGCACGCCGAAACCGGTCAGTACATACCAGTGCGAGTTCCAGCGTACGATTTTGGTGAGACTGCCCGCCAACCCTTCAGCAGCGTCCAACACCGTCCACGCCGAAGGCCATTCAACATGAATGACGGCATGATCGCCGATAACCAGCAAGCCTCCGTTGCTGTCAACGACTATGCCGGACAGATACCCGTCGTCGACATGAATACGTCGCAGCAGCTGTCCCTGCGGAGACAGCAAGTACAAATAGCCATCAACCGATGCCAGCGCCAACGTGCCGTCGGCGAGTTTCAGGCCATCGGAAAAATAATTCGCGGACGGAATACCGGATTGCACTGCGAACCGGCTTACCTGCCCCTTGTTGTATTCCAGCCAGCGCCCATCGGTGGCAAGCAGTAACATGCCGCCGTCGGCAAGTGGCGTGTAGGCATAGATATGCCGGTCCAGTAATTGCCCATCCGGCATCATCTTCCATTTGTCATGATCCAGATACTTGAATCCCTCGCCCCGGAATTGCGCAAATACATGGCTGTGATAGGTCCCGATTGCGCCAAATCTGCCCGCATAACGCCATAAATGAATCGTGCCGTCTGCAGGGTTGTAAAGAAACAGATGCTGCAGGGCCTGAAACAGCACGCCGGTCGGCGTGACCTTCACGGTCCAGATTTCGGCGAATTGCTGGTCGTGCAGCCGGCCCCTGATCCCCGGGGTGAGATCGTGGAAAACCAGCCGACCGGAAGCGTCGCGAACCAGGTAGCCGAACTCGTTAAAGCCGCCGACGTAGATACGGGACTTGCCGTCATAGGCCAGCGAGCGCACCTCCTGACGGTTCGGCAGTTTGATCAGCCGCCAATACCCGCCATCGAACACCAATACGCCGTTGGTGTTGCCGACATAGATGACCGCATCACGGTCTTCGGTGATGGCGAAGTTCTGCGGGTAAACGTCTAGATCAGGGGTAAATCGGGTAACCGGCGGGTTGCCGGCAAGCATTGCCGCATGCGTATCGGTCTGAAAGCCGAACAGCGGTATTGCGAGTAACAGGGCGCCACAGCAGGCAGTAATTTTCACCCTGACCCCAACTCCCTTATGTAAATTTCTGCGGGCAGGATAAAGCCGATCGCCAGTATGGGCAAGCGTTCCGGATGCCAATGCAGGTCAATATCCCGCCTCCCCCGACTCAGAAATCGATGTCGCCCATGCGGCCGTGCTGATAGTCGTACATGGCCTGATGGATCTCCTGTTCGGTGTTCATGACGAACGGCCCATAGCGCACCACCGGTTCATTCAGCGGTACCCCGGCGAGCAGCAACAATTGCATCGGCTCCCTTGCATCGGCGGACACGCCCAGTTTTATCCGATCGCCATCGGCATCGAAGATGACCATCTGATGCGCGGCAGCCGTCTTGGCCTCGGTTCCGAAACTGCCCGCACCGGAAATCACGAATGCGAACGCGTTGTAGCTGGCCGGCATGGCCTGGACCAGTTCACCGCCCGGCTGCACAGTCACATCCAGGAAGGCTATCGGGGTGCGTGTATCAATCGCGGCGTGTCGACCCAGCGACTCGCCTGCAATGACTTTCACCCTGACTTTGCCATCCGCGCTCTCGGCGACCGGAATACCGGCATTGGGCAGCTCCTGGTAACGCGGTTTCATCATCTTGTCGCGTCGCGGCAGATTCACCCATATCTGGAAACCGTGCATGCGGCCGCCGCTTGCGCGGAATTTCTCTTCCGGCATTTCCGAGTGCACCACGCCCGCACCGGCCGTCATCCATTGCACGTCACCGGGGCCGATGGAGCCGGCATGGCCATGCGAATCCTTGTGCTGCATCCTGCCTTCCAGCACATAGGTCACGGTTTCAAAACCACGATGCGGATGATCCGGCGCGCCGACCGCCTCACCGGGTCCGTAGTCCACGGGTCCCATTTCATCGAGCAGCAGAAAGGGATCGAAATCCATGAGCATGTTGGTCGGAAACGGGCGATGCACAATGAACCCACCGCCCTCGCGGGTGCGGATACTGGAGAGCACCCGCTTCACACTCCGAATGCCGGCCTTCTGATTATCCCGGAGATCGTTCATATGGATACCCCGCGTTGGATGAGTGTCAACAGAGAACGCCGCGAAAGCACTGTTTCAAGGGCGACGCTCAGGGCGATTACGTAACAGGTTTGCAAGCAGCGGCAGAGCTGCCAGCTGCAACAGCATCGCGACACTCACCAGCCATTGTGCCCCGATTGCATACAACGCACCCAGCAGCACACTGCCGACCAGCCAGGCGGCACCAAACACCGTATCGAACAAGCCATACGCGGTACCGCGCAACGAAGCCGGCGTCAGGGTCGCAACACCAGCTCGCACGGTGCTTTCCTGAATGCCGAGCGCAAATCCCCACAATGCGGCCCCGAGCCATATCCAAAGCGGATGCACGGCAAGAAACAATAACGGCAACGTGGGCAACGTCAGCACCGGCAATGCATACAGCACTTTCAAGCCGTAGCGGTCGTAAAAATGCCCGGCCAGAATCGAACCGATCGCGTCGGTGCCCATCGCCACACCAAACAGCACCGGAATCAGGGCCGGTGTCAGGCGATGCGTCAGCTCAAGATGAAATGACACCAGGATGAAATGCGAAAAACCCAGTACGCTGACCACTGCGAAAGCCATGTAGCGGTAGTAATTCGCATCGAAACGGGTGAGCGTCGATTTTTCCGCCTGCATCGCTTCGGGTTCGATGGTATGCGCACGCCACAAGAATGCCAGCGCGAACAGCGCCGGTATCAACAATACGGCAAAGGCATACCGGTACTCCGTCGCCGGCAGCGTCACACCAAAATGCATCGCCAGTGCGATGACACCCGCAACCAGTAACGGACCGGAGACCGCGCCGAGCTGGTCGAGAAATTCATGCAGACCGAAGGCAAATCCGTGGCCGAGTTCATGTCCCGCATGCGACAGCAGCGCATCTTTGGCAGGATTGCGAACACCTTTGCCGATTCGTTCGACAAACACCAGCAATCCGGCCAGCCATGCAAACGGCGCCAATGCGAGCGCAGGCACAGCCAGCATGTTGACCGTGTACCCAACCCCCATTACCTGCCAATTGCGGCGCGTGCGATCCACATAACGGCCGGCGAACAGACGCACCGAGTAGCCGAGGAATTCGCCGAGGCCCGCGACCAGCCCGGCGAATATCGAACCGGCACCAAGCACGGCGAGATAGGGACCGATAATGCTGCGTGCGCCTTCATAGGTCATGTCGGCGAACAGACTGACAATCCCGATGCTGACGACGAAGCGCAAGGCTCGTTCGCGATTGTTTTTCATGCGTCTTTATCGCCCGGATCCGGCCGGAAGAACGACCGCTACGGTTTGAAATAATGCGGCGTCGCTATTCAACGTGGCAAGTGATCGGCCACGAAACAATGTGTCTGGGCGGTACCAGATCGGCCAGTGCCGCCAGTGCCGACGTCACGACCTTCTCGTCGTCAAAAAATTCCACCACCAGCGGCAGGTGCGCGCTGATCCTCAGCAAATCCGCAGAGTGCACCACACCACCAGCGCCAAATCCCGCGATACCGCGGAATACCGTTACCCCGTGCACGCGATGCCGATCGTGCAGTATGGCCATGATCTCGTTGATCAATGCGTTCCGTTTACCGTGGTCCGCTTCACTCAGGTAGATCCGCACCATCAGCATTTCTTTTGCCATCTCGTCGCCCTCCCCGGTTCAGATATTGCGCGCGAGGTATGCGCCCAGCAGCACCGCCAGCAACCCCAGAACTATCGACAAACCGAGATACAGGATCGCGAGCCCGGTTTCATGGTCTTCCAGCAACAGCAGGGATTCGGTTGCGAAGGTGGAAAATGTCGTGAACCCACCCAACCCGCCGGTCAGGATGGCGGTCCGCAACGTCGGGCTCATGGATATCCGTTCCAGGGTCAGGAAAAACAGCAAGCCCATGAGAAAACAGCCCAGCACGTTGATAATCAAAGTTGCCAGCGGGAAATTGCGCCCGTAAACCATCTGTACCAACTGGGTTAAACCGTAGCGGGCACAACACCCCGCCGCTCCCCCAATTGCTACTGCCAGATACGCCCACATCAGTATCCCGCTCCTCAAGATTACTCGAACAAGGTATTTCACCCGCATGGACAGTATAGCGGGCGAGCCGGATGGAGTCCCCACTCATCTGCAGGGCCAAGCGCTCAACCGTAGCTGCAATAAAAAGGCCGCCCGGGATAACCCGGGCGGCCCAATTTGCTTCGTCATGTGCACTCCAGTTGGAGTGACCGTCTTACCCGCCGAGCGTAAACACGATCGGGATCGACAATGACATCTTCTGTCCAGCCAGCTGCGGAGGCGGAGGCGGATAATGCGCTCTCGCTACCGCATCCATTGCCGCACGATCAAGCTGTCGTGAGCCACTGGAACGGACGATGTGAATGTTCGATGCTTCGCCGTTGAAGAAATCGAACGAAATCGTCACGGTCCCGGTTTCACCCGAAAGCAGCGCCTCGCGCGGATAGACCTTGGCCGCATCTATCGCAGCGTGCAACCGCGAATAGAAGTCGTCGCGCACCTTGGCCATGTCCAACGGCGGCGTCTGTTGCGGTACCAGCGGCGGCTCCGGTGGCGGAGGCGGCACTGCGTTGGGCAGCGGAATCGGCGACGGAATCGGCGGCACTTCGTGCAGAGGCTGCTGATCCGGCGGCGGCGGGATCTTCGGCTGCGGCACCTTCGGCGGCGGTGGCGGCGGCGGCGGCGGATTCGGAGGAATCGTCACCAACGCCTTTTGCACCGGCGGCGGAGGCTGGATCGGATGCATTTCCTGCCAAATGAGGATACCGGCCACGGCCGCGATGATAAGGATCTCAAGCACCACCGCAGCGGCGAACGAGGTACCTTGTCGGGCCGTGAACAGACCCTCGGTGAAAACGTAGTTTCTTTTCACTGTTGGGCCTATGAATTAATCGGTGTTTTTAGCGGCGATACCAATCTGGGTCACGCCGGCGTTGCGACATGCATCCATGATGATCACGAGGTCCTGCAAGGAAGCTTCCTTGGCACCCGCAATCGTCACGTTGGCATGAGCCGGATCGCGTCCGAGCAAATAGTTGGTAAGCTGGTCGGCGGTCATTTTCTGATCCTCGACCACTATTTCTCCATCCGCCAAAAGGCTGATGATGATCTTCGGACGTTCGATGGTCACGGCGGTGCTGCTACGCGGCAGCTTCGACGCAATACCCGTCGCCGGGATCATGCGCAACGTGATCATGACGAAGAAGACCAGCAGGAAGAACATGATGTCGATCATCGGAATGATCTCGATTCTTCCTTTCTTCGTTTCAAAAAAACCCTTCATTGCAACTGCCTGCCTTGACCGTTCAACACGGTCATTCTGTAGTTAACCAAGTCTCTACCGGCGCAATACGCCACAAATCAGGTGAGACGGTTGACGAGCATGACCTTGATCGCTTCCATCTGGTGAAGGATCAGGCGCACGCGGTTGTTAAGGCCGTTGAAGAAGACCAAGCCGAGAATAGCGACGAACAGGCCGGCTGCGGTTGCGATCAGCGCCTCTGCCACGCCACCGGTCACCTTGGTCGGCGCGGTATCGGCAGCGCCCAGCACCTTGAAGGCCTCGAAGATACCGACGATGGTACCCAGCAGACCGAGCAGCGGTCCGAGCGTCACGATGGTGTCGAGCATCCACAGGCCGCGGTCAACGCGCGGTGCCTGCAACAGGATGGTTTCCTCGATCAGATCCGCGAGCCGTACCGGATCCTTCACGTCGGGATATTTCAACGCGACTTCCAGCACCGCGCCCTGCGGATATTTGGCGGTGCGTACCGCGAGATCCATCAGGATTTCGCGATCGACTTCTTCCATCTCAAGAATGGTGTGAGCGATGAGTTCGCCCTGGCGGACGATCTTGGCGAGGTACCAGGTACGGTCCACGATGATGGTGAGGCCCACCAACAAGCAAAACACGATGACGTACAGGATGCCGCCGGAAACTGCGGCAATGTGAAGAATCTCTTGAAAGCTCACTTGACTGTCTCCTGAGATACCGGATTTGGTATTCGGTGTTTATAAAATGCATACGGGCGCTGCATGACACGCAAGCCATGCATCAGCGCCCATCGCCAGCCGCTCAATCAGCGGGCCACGTTTTTTACTCAATCTGCCCGGTCAAGTCAATAACGCACCGTCGAAGAAACTGCTGCCAAGGGACTTGAAATACCGGTGAAATCATGCCCCTGCTGCCGCGGAGGCCTCTATTCTAGCGCATTCAGCCCCTCATAACCCCTGTCGCGGAGCCGCAAATCGGAGCGGCAAAAATCAGAAAAAAATCGGAAATAGTTCACATATTCAGTGATCGTGGAACCTGTTGCACAAAGACAACGAAAAGACTTAACCCTCGTTAGAGTTCTGCCAATCACGGCCGCATGCGATGCAGCAGACCGATTGCACCGCCGATCCGACACTCAGCCATGGAAACCGGCCCGACTGCGGTCAAAATAGCCAGATCGCGCAACCGTGCCGGGGCTTTGCAGGCATTTACCCCAGGACTGCGAAGAGTATCCGTGACCGGCGTGCGCCGCGCAGTTCGGTCCGCGGTCAGCTGCTCCGGCCGCAGCCTGGTCAAGTCAGGACGCAACATCCGATAATCCACATGGGAAATAATGAACAGCTTGCCTGACGGCGCAGCAGTACGCCACTGGCCCCGAAGCTGCGGCGCTGGTGAAAATGGCGACTGCATAGTATAAAGACTCGCGCTTGACGCGCGCTTCCAATATGCTTGGCAGCCTGTGCTTCATGACGGCACCCCGATTCGGGTGCAGTTCCACCTCTGCAGGATATTTCCCAAAAAATGCGTCACAAGTCTTTATTCGTGCTGACTGCGGTCGGCCTGTTCGTACTCGGTGTTTCCAGTTTTGCCTCCACTTCCAGCAGCGTGGCCGCGCCAGCTGCGTCCAGCATCAGTGCCGCGCTCCCCTCCATCAGCCCGCAGCCGCGCGAAACGCTGGTGGACCAGGCCATCGCTGGTCTGCTGACCCGCTATCATTATGGTCACGCACCGCTGGATGACGCACTCTCCCAGCAGGTATTCAAGCATTACCTGGAAGACCTCGATCCGAGTCGCAGCTATTTCCTGCAATCGGACATAGACAGTTTCGGCAAGTACCGTGACCAGCTCGATGACGCAATCCGGCACGGTGATCTGCATCCGGCCTTCAGCATCTATAACGTCTATCAGGCACGCGTCAGCGAGCGTATCGCCTACGCAATCTCGTTGCTTGACCATGAACCCGATTTCAGCGTCAAGGAAAGTTACACCTTCGACCGGCACAAGGCGCCCTGGATCCGGACACCCGCCGAGATGGATACGCTCTGGCGCCAGCGCGTGAAGAGTGACGCGCTGGGCCTGCTGCTTGCCGGCAAGACCTGGAAACAGGCGGCAGGCGTACTGCGCAAGCGCTATCAGAATTTCGAGCACCGGGCACGCCAGGTCACGGACGAGGACGTCTTTGATCTGTTCATGAACTCCTACACCCGGTCACTGGATCCGCACACGGATTATTTCTCGCCGCCGCAGTCACAGGAATTCCAGATTCAGATGAGCCTCAAATTGCAGGGTATCGGTGCGGCGCTGGTGACCGACGGTGAATACACCAAGGTAGAACGGGTCATTCCCGGGGGGCCTGCGGCTCACAGCAAGGAATTGCACCCGGATGACCGCATTACCGGCGTTGCCCAAGGTGACAAGGGCGACATCGTGGACGTGGTCGGCTGGCGTCTCGATGACGTGGTGGCCCTGATCCGCGGCAATCCCGGCACCGTTGTACGCCTGCAGATACTGCCGGCCGGAGCCGCGCCCGGCTCACCGGAGAAAATCATCCGGCTGGTACGCGATACGGTCAAGCTTGAAGCCCAGGCCGCGCACCAGCACATCATCACGGTCAAGCAGGGAAACCGTTCATATAAGGTGGGCGTAGTAACCATCCCGACCTTCTACAGCGACTTCCAGGGCCGCATGGAAGGCGAAAAGAACTACAACAGCACCACGCGCGACGTCCGGAATCTGCTCAAGCAGCTGGAAGCAGCCCACGTCGACAGTGTCATCATTGATCTTCGCAACAACGGCGGCGGCTCCCTGCAGGAAGCCGACGACCTCACCGGTCTGTTCATTCCCCACGGTCCGGTGGTGCAGATCCGGGACAGTGACGGCCGGCTTGATGTCGAAGATGACGATCACAGCGGTGTGACGTATACGGGCCCGCTGGCGGTACTGGTGAACCGTTTCACGGCCTCGGCCTCGGAAATCTTCGCTGCCGCCATCCAGGACTACCATCGCGGTTTGATCATCGGCAGCACCACCTATGGCAAAGGCACCGTGCAGACCCTGATTGATCTGAACCGGATCATCCCGGGCGATCAGGATGCCGGCCAGCTCAAGCTCACGGTGGAGAAGTTCTACCGGGTCAACGGTGCCAGCACCCAGCGCAAGGGGGTCACCCCCGATATTACCCTGCCCTCGGCTATCGATCCGGGCGAGTTCGGCGAAGAGACCCAGGACAGCGCCCTACCCTGGGATCAGATTGCCGCCACCGAGTACACGCCACTGCACCTGGGCCTGGACCGGAGTCTGCCGAAATTGCGCAAACTGCACGATGCACGGATCGTGCACGACAAGGCCTGGGCACTCTATCTCGAGGAACTCAAGCTGTACGAAAAGCAGCGCAACGAGAAATCCGTTTCGCTGGTACTGAGCGAGCGGAAGAAGCAGCGTGCGGAACATGACGATCAACGCCTGGCAATTGCCAATGCCTGGCGCCAACTGAAAGGCCTGCCGCCTGCACCAACCCTCGAGGCTGCCTACAAACTCGCGCAGAGCACCAAAGCCGGCCCGCATGCGGACGGTACCCCGACCGATGCCGGCCCGGATGACAACAGCGGGGATAACGGACTGGAACCGGATGTTCTGCTCGATGCCGCGGCTCACATTGTCAGCAACATGAAGGCGCTGGATATTGGCAGTCTGCCGGCTGGCAAGCCTGCCCCCACCCCGTCCACCGGACATTAACGCTCAAGAACTGGAACCAGGGCCATGGATGGCTCTAGCTCAGTGCCACTGAATACCTTATTAATCCACTAGTTACGGCGACAAGCCCGAACCATTCCAGATAATCGACTGGCGTTTCAGGCCGGATTTGATCTTCTTGATTACATTCATCCGCAGGCCTTCAAAAAGCCGGCCCGAACGCTTGCAACTTCAATTTTTACTGTTATACTAAACTATAACAGTAAGGCGTCGGACCCTGCATCCACGCTTCCATCGTGTCACACGGGAGCATGACCATGAACCGCAACCTCGTCTCTTTATTCCTCGCCAGCGTCTTTGTGGCCGCACTTCCGGGCCTGACCGGATGCAGCGGCAAAGCCGCCGAAGCTCAACAGACTGCCGCCAAGAAGGATGCCGCGCCAGCCATCCCGGTCGAGGTTGCCGAAGTCACCCGCGGCGACATGGCAGCCACCTACAGCGGCACCAGCACCCTGGAAGCCGACCAGGAAGCGACCGTGGTCGCCAAAGTGGACGGGACCGTTGCGCAGCTCTATGTCGAGGAAGGTGCGCAGGTAAGGGCCGGACAGGCGCTGGCCAAGCTCGATGACGCCAAGCTGCGCTTCGACTGCGAACAGGCCCAGGCCAACTACGACAAGAAGCAGCAGGAATTCGAGCGCAGCCAGAAACTTTACGATCACCACCTTATCAGCCTGGATGCGTACGACAGCGTCAAATACGACCTGGCGGCGTTGAAGGCCAGCTATGACATCGCCAAATTCAACCTCGACAACACCGTCATTCGCGCACCCATCGACGGCACCGTCGCCAAGCGACTGGTCAAGGTCGGCAACACCCTGACCGCGAATCAATCGGTATTCATCGTCAGCAATTTCGATCCGTTGCTCGCCGTACTCTACGTTCCGGAAAACGCCCTGCCCGAGTTGCACGCCGGACAACCGGCGACGCTTACCGCGGACGCGGTACCGGGCAAACAGTTCACCGGTCGCGTTGCGCGTATCAGCCCGGTGGTGGATCCGCAAACCGGTACCTTCAAGGTCACCGTGGAACTGCGCCACATGAAGGGTGAACTTGCACCCGGCATGTTCAGCCGGGTTCTGATCACCTACGACGTGCACCATCACACCTTGTTGATTCCACGTACCGCACTGGTCACTGAAGACGGCGAAAACGCTGTGTATGTGGTGAAAGCCGGTGACGCGCATCGGGTATCGGTCAAAACGGGGTACTCGACCGGTGACAGGATTGAAATCATCAGTGGCCTCAGCGACGGCGAGTCAGTGGTCACACTCGGACAGAACAGTCTGCGCGACGGCGCCAAGGTGGCCGTAGTGAACCAGAAGCTCCCGGAAACAGTCGCGGCCAGTACCAAACCCAATCCGCAAGTCTGAATCATGAGGGAACAGATCATGAACAAATACACCACTGTCCTATTCACGACAGCAACTGTGCTTTGCCTCGGCACGCCGGCTGCAATGGCTTCCGATACCAACTCACACGCACAGTTTGACACTGGACACGGCGTCATTATCAACGGCGATCATGGCATCCATATACTAGACGGCGAAGTCGTTATCGATACCGATCACGAGAATCATGAGGCGCGCATCACACCCGCCGGCGCACTCATCGTGGACGGAAAAACGGTTCCGGTAAGCGATCAGCAGAAAATCAAACTCCTTCAATATTACAGCACTGTCAAAGACATCGAGTCCCAGGGCATGAAACTGGGCATGGATGCCGCCGGTTTTGCGGTGGGCATGGTGGGTGACGTGTTTGCTGCGCTG
>DASUXE010000350.1:0-5089 GCA_036378075.1 Gammaproteobacteria bacterium | reverse complement strand
TTGGTGAGTTGCGTCAGCGCCATGATATCGAGCATCAGCATCTGCTGTTCGCGTTGCCAGCGAATCTGCATGTGCTCGCCAAACACCCCGAAGCCGGCATTGTTGATCAGGATGTCGACTGACAGGCCATCCGCACGGATCTCGTCATGCAGCGCCTGCACCGCTTCGCTGCTGGATAAATCGGCGGCGATAACTTTTACCTCGACGTCATACTGGCTCTGGATAGCTTCGCGCACCGCATGCAGGCGATCTTCACGGCGCGCAACCAGAATCAGATTGCAGCCTTGTGCGGCGAGCTGACGCGCAAACTCCGCGCCCAGGCCGCTGGATGCACCGGTGATCAGCGCGGTGCTAGCGGCGGGCATTCTGTCGCTCCTGACGTGCGCGGGCTTCATAGGCGAGCCCCATCAGCAAGGTGCGCAAGGTGCTGAGCAACTGCTGTTCGAGATTGACGCGAAACAGTTCCATTTCCGGCATCGCCAGCACCTGACGCAGCACATCGGAAGGTTCCGCAAGATGCTGAAAACCGATCACCAGGGCATCGGTTTTCAGCAGCAGTTCCGCACCTTGCCCGGGCTGCAGAAACGGCAGGTTCTTTTCCAGCAGCTGACCGGTATGCAGGACCCGTTCACGCAAACGGGTCTTGAACCGCAGCGCGGTGGCATGATCCACATTGCGCTCCAGCACCGTGTGCAGGATTGCGATCAGGCGCAGGAATGCGGGGCGACGGGCCAGCGATTCGCTGACCAGTTGCAGCAGCCCTTCGATGCTGCCCGCGCCTTGCTGGCCAGAGAGTGCCGCATCAAGTTCGTCGAACCAGCCATCGAGTTCCTGTTCATAGAGAGCCAGAAACAGTTCTTCCTTGCTTTGGAAATACAGATACAGGGTGCCTTTGGCGACCCCGCCGGCGGCGGCGATTTCGGCCATGCTGAGTGCATCGTAGGAGGTGTCCGCAAAGCGGGTCATGGCGACGCGCAGAATCGCTGCGCGGCGGGCCTGCTTCTGTTCGTCGGTAAAGGCACGGTTGGTGACAGACATGCTGCGCTCTCTCTAAATGACCTTTGGTCATTTTTAACTGACCGTAAGTCAGTTGTCAAGCCGCAGCTGAAATCAGGCATCCGGCAGAAAGGCTTCAGCCCGGTCGCCGGAGACGGGCGGACTGAACAGGTAGCCCTGGGCATACTCGCAACCCAGCTCCCTGAGCATCTCGAGCTGTTGCTCGGTCTCGACGCCTTCGGCGACCACCTTGACCCCCAGATTGTGGGCAATACCGACGATGCCGCGTGCCACGATCAGCGCGCCCGGATCACGGCCCAGCTCCAGCACGAAACTGCGATCAATCTTGAGTACGTCAACACGCAGTTGATTGAGATAACTCAGCGAGGAATACCCGGTACCGAAATCGTCAATCGCAATGCGTATGCCGAGCTGCCGCAGCCGCGCCAGCATCTCGGCTATCTCGCGCGGGTTCCCCATCAGCTGGCTCTCGGTGATTTCAAGACTCAGCAGCGGCTCGCCCTCCGCGCCACATTCGGCAATCAGCGCCTGTGTGCGCTCCGGAAAATCCGTGTCGTGCAACTGGTGCACCGAGACGTTGACGGCGATCGTCAGGCCGCGTTTGCCGTGCCGCTTCCATTGGTGCATTTGCCGGCAGGCTTCCTGCATCGCCCAGTAACCGAGCGCGATGATCCCGCCGTTCTCCTCCGCCACCGGGATGAATACGTCGGGACGGATATCGCCGAGCAACGGGTTGGACCAGCGCATCAGCGCTTCCATGCTCACGATCTTACGGGTCTTGATGTCGACGACGGGCTGATAGTGCAACGCAAGTTCGCCGTGCTCGATGGCGCGCGCCAGCGCCGCTTCCATGGCGTAGCGTTCGGCTGCCTGCTTGTCCAGGTCCTGCGAATAAAACCGGTATGGCGTGCCCGACTCGCGGGAGGTGGCGTGTAACACCAGTTCCGCCTGGCGGAACAGGCCGGTTGCCGAATCTGTGTCGGACGGAAACATGGCAACGCCCGCATTCAGATGCGCCATCACTTCCTTGCCGTCGATATGCAGAGTCATCGGAAAATCCTGCATCACCCGCCCGATCCGCGCCGGTATGTCTTCCAATGCATCGATATCCTCCATCAGCAAACCGAATGTCTGACCGCCCACCCGCGCCAGCGTATCGCCGGGCTCGCAGTGATCGCGCAGATTTTTCACCGCTGCGCCGATAACCTGATCGCCCGCGTTATAACCGAGCGTGTCGTTGATGCGATCCAGGTCGGTGAGCTGGATCATTGCCACCGCCACCACCCGGTTGTCATCGCGCGCGCGCTCGACTGCGTCGTCAAGTCGGTCGAGGAAATACCGCTTGTTGGGAAGTTCCGTCAGCGTATCGAAGTTGGCCAGAAACTCCGCCTGCTCGGATTTGGCAATGTGCTCGAGACCATGTGAAATGTCGCCGGCAACTTCCCGGATCAATCGCACGTCATCGCCATTGAAAAAATTCCTGTCCCCCGAATAAACCGTCAGTACGCCGGTTACCTCTCCTGCCGTATGTAACGCGAACCCGCCGGCAGACAAATATCCGTACAGACGCGCGGCATCACGCCAGTACGCCATGTTCGGATCGGCTTCAATATCGTTGGTTATCGCAAAACTTCCGTTGCGAATCGCCTGACCGGCGATGCCCCTGCCTTCCGGCGGTTCGGCAAGCGTCGACAATTTCAATTGTTTCAGATAATCGGCTCCGGTGCCGGCATGTGCCAACGGCTTGATCTCGTCGGTCTCGAAATTCACACTGCCCGCCCAGGCGAACCGCAATCCACCGATTTCGACCAGCACCCGGCAGGCCTCCCGCAGCAGCTCCTCACGATCCTTGACGTGCAGCAACACACTGTTGATGCTGCTCAATACCCGGTACAGCCGGGTCAGCCGCTCGATGTGGGCAACGTGCTCCGCGGTTTCCGACTGCCGCTGCTGCAATGCCTCCGCCATGCGGTCAAACTCGGCACCGAGCAGGGATATTTCGCCGCTTCCGGTGACGCGGGCCCGGGCACTGAATTCGCCACCGGCAATTCGCCGTGCCGCGTTGAGCAGTGCCCGGACGCGGCGCAGAATCAGCACGTCAGTACCGATCCAGGCGATCACCAGGAACAGCAACGCCAGCACCGCAATAACGATGAGGTTGCGGTACAGCGCCTGATTGGACAACTCGAATACATCGGCGGCAGGTACGCCCACAACGGCGACCAGCGGTGCGGCATTCTCGCCCATGTGCAACGCCGCGCTGCCGTACACATAGCGTTGACCATCGGGGCCGGCGGCCACGATGGTGCCGTCGCCTGATCCGGATTGCAGCGACTTGAAATGCGATTGGACAAAGAAATGCTCACCCGCCGGCGGCAACGCCGGCGCGGCAAACAACACCTGATTGTTATCCCCCAGCAGGTAGAACGCATGCTGCCCGGGCAATGCAGAAGCTGAATTCAAGCTCGCAAACCAGCGCGCGCTGACGGTGGCCCAGATCACGGCCTTGAGCCGGTGGCTGTGTTCGTCCAGCACCGGTGCGGCAAAACACACGATCGGCTCATTCACCACCTCGCCGCGGGGGTAATAGCCGACGACAAATTCCTGGCTGATGAGCACCCGTCGGATGGTATCCCGTTGCCGCATATCGACGTGCGGATCGATTGGCACCCCGCTGCAGATCACGGCGCCGTCCGGCGTCGCCATTCCGACATTGGAAAAACGGGGATTGTGGGCAAGCAGCAGATTGAAGGCCATGCTGCAGCGTTTGCGGTTCAGGGCGTTGATGACCGGAATCGCCGTCAGCACGTTCAGCGCGGTATGCACCTGGGCGGTGAATTCGGAGTAGTAGCCGGCCTTGAGATTAGCCAGCGCCAGCACCCGCTGCTGGCTGGCGGTCAGCGCGTGGCGGCGATCGATCAGGCCGGTGATGACGAAGGCGACGAAGGCGGGCAATACACAGAGGAACACGATCACAAGCAACCGCGTACGCAGACTAGTCCAGACGCTCCCGGCTTGCATCGGCCCGCCTCCCCGAAACTTGGGCAGACTTAGTGTTACATATTTCCCAAATGGGATGTTCTTGAATTTGCCGGGTTGGCGCGAAAAAAATTAGTTCGGACTGCGAAGTACCGTCATTCTTCCAGCAGCCAGGACACTGCTGCTTCGCCCTGACCCGGGGCCAGCACCCGGGCAAGATAGGCAAGACTTTCGGCGATGCGCTGATCGGTGCGCCAGGGCGGGTTGAGGATGGTCATACCCGATGCCGTCAGGGTCTCGCCACTGGGGGGCGCGACCTGCAGCTGTAGCTGCAACGCCGGACGCCGCGACGACTGTTGCAGCTGGCGATGCAGACGCCTGACCGGTGCCGTGTCCTTCATTGGATACCACAACGCATATATTCCGTCCGGCCAGCGGGCCTGGGCGGCCAGGGCAGTTTCTGCTAGCAGCATGAACTCGTCGTCGCGTTCAAAAGGCGGATCCATCAGCACCAGACCGCGCCGCTCGGATGGCGGGACCAGCGCCTTGAGCATCTCGTAGCCATCCCGCTCATGCACCGCCGCGCGCCGGTCGTTCCGGAACTGCAGGCGCAGCCGTGCCGCTTCCTCCGGATGAAGCTCGGCCAACACCAGCCGATCGTGTTCGCGGGCGAGCGCAGCCGCAACCACCGGCGAGCCGGGGTAATAGCGTGGTGTCCCTTCGGGGGCCAACTCCGGGTTCGCAGCGGCAACAATGCGACGCAGCGTTGCCACCGGCTCGGGCGGGTTGCCTTGCGTATGCCACAGACGCCCGATTCCCGACTCGGACTCGCGGGTCCGGACAGCCATTTCGGCGCGGGTGTCATAGAGGCCGGCACCGGCATGGGTGTCGTAATACCGCCAGGGCCTGTCCTTCTGTGACAGGGCGCCGAGCAGCGTCACCAGCACGGCATGTTTCATGAGGTCCGCAAAGTTGCCGGCGTGATAGCTGTGACGGTAATTCAACCGGGCACCTCTAAAAATCGTTCTTTTGCTTTCTGGGGGTGTTAAAAATACCCTCGAAAGCTTCATGTATTGGCATATACACTCCAGTT